>JANQEB010000282.1 GCA_028278605.1 Candidatus Gastranaerophilales bacterium | reverse complement strand
AAGTTAGAAAAACTCCAGCTTTTTTAGCCAGAGTTTTTTCTATGCTTTGTGCGTATAATCTAATACAGAAGCTAAATTTAGCTATTTAGCAGTTCAGGTGGGTTAGCTAAAAATGAATTATAGCTTAGTATAATTTTCAGAATTTTTCAAAAATCTATATGGAATTGTTAAATCGCGAAGCGGGAGTAGAGCAAAGGTGAAGATCCGGCTTTGCCTGTCTGGAACCTTTGTGAAACTCATTCCAAGAGCCGAAGGCCCTTGACTTTCCTTCAGGGCGGGAGTGCGCGACAGCGGAAGCTAACGCAGTAGCTCATTTATGATGGGGATTTTTGAAAAATTTTAACCGGTTATTGAGGTTAATTATATGATGTTTAACGCCATCTGTGAAAATAATAAAAAAATCAAGAGCGCCAGGAAATAGAAACCCCACTATCCCTGATTTTTTGATGTGATAAAATCATTTCAAATAATATTAATGGCGGCTTGAAAAATCATGTCATGTCAGCAAGAATATGAAAGTAAAAAAACAACGCTGGAAAGCGCGGTTAACGCGGTTAAATCTGGCAACAGGGTAGTTGCCGGGCATGCGGCAGGTGAGCCTGTAATACTTATAGAAGAGCTTGTCAGGCAAAAAGACCGCTTGCAAAATGTGGAAATCGTCCACATGGTGCCAATGGGCAAATGCGAATACTGCCAGACCGAGGGCATGGAAAAGCATATCAGGCACAATGCGATTTTTGCGGGAAGTCCCTCAAGAAAGGCTATAAAAGAAAACAGGGCAGACTATACCCCGGTTTTCTTCTCAGAAGTGCCTCGTCTGTTTAAAGAAGGAATTTTACCGGTTGACGCGGCGTTTATTCAGGTGTCTGAGCCTGATGAAAACGGGGATTGCAGCTATGGAATCTCTGTTGATTACACCAAAGCAGCCGCAGATTCAGCCAGGATCGTTATAGCGGAAGTTAATAAGCAGATGCCCAGGACTTTTAACTCGTTTATAAACATTTCTGACATTGACTATATAGTCGAATCAGACAGGCCTATGGTGGAATTGCAGCCCCCAAAAATCACAGAGCTTGAACAAAAAATCGGCCGGAATGTGGCTTCCCTGGTGGAAGACGGCTCAAACCTCCAGCTTGGGATTGGCGCTATTCCTGATGCTGTGCTGACTTTTCTTAATGATAAAAAAGATCTTGGCATCCATACAGAAATGTTTTCTGACGGTGTGGTTGACCTGTATAAAAAAGGCGTTATAACTAATAAATTCAACAACCTGAACCCCGGAAAGTTTACTGCGACTTTTCTTATGGGGACTAAAAAGCTGTATGACTTTGTGAATAACAACCCTGAGATCAACATGCAGCCTGTTGATTACACTAATAATATTATGGTTGCGGGACGTGTTGATAAGCTCATAGCAATAAATTCAGCGATCCAGGTTGACTTATTTAGCCAGGTTTGCGCAGATACACTGGGTTATCAGCAGTTTTCCGGTGTTGGAGGGCAGGTTGACTTTGTCAGAGCAGCAAGTATCTCTAAAGGCGGCAAATCTATAATTGCTATGCCGTCTACCGCAAAGAACGGGGCGGTTTCAAGGATCGTCCTGAACCTTACAACAGGCGCGTGCGTTACAACTTCAAGAAACGACGTTCATTATGTCGTTACAGAATACGGAATAGCAGACCTCAGAGGAAAAACTGTCAGACAAAGGGCCCTGGCTTTAATTAACATTGCACACCCTGGTTTCAGGGAGGAATTAACTGGCCAGGCCTGTGAAGCCGGCATTATTCCGAATAAAGTAATTTGTTCTGCGAATTAAAAAAATCGGGAAAGAGAGACAGCAAAATGCAAAAAGTTTATATAATTTCAGCAAAAAGAACACCAATAGGCACATTTGGAGGCTCGTTTGAAAAAGTTTCAGCAGTGGACTTAGGTGTGTCAGTAGTCAGGAATCTGCTTGAAAAATCAGGAATAAGCCCCGGTGAGATAGACGAAGTAATCTTTGGAAACGTATTATCAGCGGGTCTGGGGCAGAATGTAGCCAGGCAAATAGCTGTCAAGTCAGAGCTGCCGGTTGAAATACCGTCATACACCATAAATAAAGTCTGCGGTTCAGGGATGAAGGCTGTTCACAGCGCTTATCAGTCAATTTGCCTTGGAGAAGCAGATGTCATTATTGCAGGCGGAACCGAAAACATGAACCAGGCGCCTTATCTTTTAAAAGGCGCAAGAGCCGGCTTGAAGTTTGGTAACCAGAATTTGCTTGATTCAATGGTGCATGACGGGCTATGGTGTGCGTTTAATGACTATCATATGGGGATCACAGCCGAAAATATCGCTGAAAAATATAATATTTCCCGCGAAGAACAGGATGAATTTGCCTGCAACTCCCAGCAAAAAGCAACTAAAGCAACAAAAGAAGGAATTTTTTGTAAGGAAATAGTTTCTATGCCTGTGAAAAAAGGCAAATTAATAGAAGATTGCTCACAGGATGAGCATATAAGACCTGAAACAACACTGGAAAAGCTTGCAGCACTAAAACCTGCGTTTAAAAAAGACGGCACAGTTACTGCAGGAAACGCCTCCGGAATTAACGACGGAGCTGCAGCTCTTATAATTGCAGGCGAACGGTTTGTTAAAGAAAAAGGAATTACCCCGGTAGCTGAAATCACAGGCTTTGCATCTGTGGGGGTTGACCCGTCAATTATGGGGATTGGCCCGGTCGCGGCCGTGAATAAGCTCGTTGAGAAAACGGGAATTAACCTGGATGAGGTTGATTTGTTTGAACTTAACGAAGCCTTTGCAGTGCAATCCCTTTCTGTTATAAAAGAATTAAAGATCAAACCTGAAAAAGTTAATATATATGGAGGTGCGATTGCTCTTGGGCATCCAATAGGCGCTTCCGGAGCAAGAATCATCGTAACTTTACTGAACGCTCTTCAAAATACAGGCGCTAAACAGGGGATTGCTTCCCTGTGTATCGGTGGTGGCCAGGGGATTGCAATGAGTGTAAAAGTTAATTGCTCATGAATGAGTTTAGTTTTAGGGAAGGGCGGCTTCGCCGCCCTTCCCTAAAACACACTCCCGCTTCGCCTATACCGCTCCAGGCGTTAGCAGCTAAATCATAAATTTAATTAAAGAGCGGTATAAAAGGAGTATAATATGCAAATTAAAAATGTTTCAGTGATCGGCGCAGGCGTAATGGGCTCAGGCATTGCTACTGTGTGCTTAATAGGCGGGTTTAATGTCCGTATTATTGATATTGCGGAAGAATTTGTCCAAAAAGCCAGGGTTAAAATAGAAAAAAATCTTTTAAAAAGTGTTGAAAAAGAAGTTATAACTGACCAAAAAAGAATTGAAATACTTAAAAACCTTACTACCTCAACTGATTTTATTACTGTTGCCGACTCTGAGCTGATTATAGAAGCTGTTAGCGAAAATTTTGACGTTAAAAAGTCGCTTTTCTCGCAGTTAAGCGAAAAAGCTTCACCGGATGCGATTATTGCTTCTAATACCTCAGCATTAAAAATATCTGAGCTGGCCGGGCTTTATACAAAGCCTGAAAAAGTTATTGGAATGCACTTTTTCAACCCACCGGTAGTCATGAAGCTTATTGAATTAATCAAAACCGAGAAAACAAGTAATGAAGTGTTTGATACAGCAAAAGAATTTACTCTTGCCCTCGGTAAAGAACCTGTAGAAGTAATGGAATCACCCGGTTTTGTAGTAAACAGGATACTTATCCCGATGATTAATGAAGCGGCAATACTTTTTAGTGATAGGGTTTCCAGTGCTGAAGACATTGATAAAGCTATGATGTTCGGGGCAAACCATCCTATCGGACCGCTTGCATTGGCTGATATGATTGGCATTGATGTATGTTATTCCATAATGCAGACGCTTCAAAGGGAATTTGGTTCTGATAAATATGCGCCTGCCCCTGTGTTTCAAAGGATGATTACAGACGGTAAGCTTGGTAAAAAGTCTGGTATAGGCTTTTATGACTATACTGAGACAAAACAGCCTGTTGTTAGTTAGGTAATTAAAATTAGGAGTTATATTATGTCAAACCAGATAGTGCAATCAGATAAATTTATACTGGAAAAAGATGGCAGTATAGCTGTTTTAACCATAAAAACACATGAAAAGGTAAATCAGTTCAGCAAAGAAGCTTTAATTGAGCTTTCCGATATTCTCAAGAGGCTGGAAAAAGATAGCTCTATAGGTGTTTTAATCTTCACCGGGCATGGTAAGGCCTTTGTTGCAGGCGCTAATATAAAACAAATGCTAGATATGGGTCAGCAAGAAGGTGAAGAACTTTCAGTACTGGGGCAATCTGTTTTTAACCAGGTCGAAAACCTTGGATTCATTACAATAGCAGCTGTTAATGGGGTTGCTGTTGGTGGCGGCTGTGAGTTAAGCCTGGCATGTGATTACAGAATAGCTGTTGAAGAGGCTCAGTTAGGCCAGCCGGAAATTTCTATCGGGACAATTCCGGGCTGGGGCGGTTGTTTCAGGCTTCCGAGGCTGGTCGGGTATAAAAGTGCAAGGGACATGATTTTCACGGGCAAATTTCTCCCTGCTCAGGAGGCATTGGAAATTGGGCTTGTTGATTCGGTTGTAAAACAAGATGAATTAATAAGCGAGGCTAAAAAATTAGCGCAGACCCTTCTTGAAAAAGCCCCCCTGGCTTTAAAATATGCTAAAAAAGCTTTACAGGCAGGTATAAACATGTCTCAAGCGCAGGCAATGCGTGCAGAGCAGGAACTTTTTGGAGTTTCTTTTGCGACTGAAGATAAAAAAGAGGGCATGAGCGCGTTTCTTGAGAAGAGAAAGCCTGAGTTTAAAGGTTGCTAGCGGATTTCCTGAAAATTATTCCTTTAAAATTAGGTAGTGGTATTTTTTGACGTGGCGTCATTGCGAGGAGTGAAACGACGAAGCAATCCACTTGAGTCTACTTAGTGATGGATTGCTTCGCTTCGCTCGCAATGACAAATCACGTATTTTTATACCACTACCAAAAATAAATGCATAAATTTAAGCACTATATTATATAATTATTAGCAAGGGTCAAATAAATTCCGGGGGTATTATAATTGCAAACTGACTTAAATAAATTAAATAGAATTACTTTTTCAATTGTAGCACTGGCTGGTATTTTTATAAGCATTAAACTGCTATTGGTCTACTATAACGCTAACTTCAACCCGAACGCAGGCCCCAGTTTCTGTGCCGTAAATGAATACTTAGACTGCGATGCTGTAGCCCAGACAGCTTACTCAAGGTTTCTGGGCGTGCCTTTTGCCCTGTGGGGATTTGGTTTTTACACATTTGTCCTGGGTATATCCCTGTTTCCTTTCCATAAATTTGAGTTATTTAAAGAATTTAAGCATCCTAAAAGCTACATCTTCACGTTAGCGGTTATTTCCGTAATAGTAAGCCTGATATTGATCTATATATCTAATTTTATAATTGGCAAAGCCTGTATGTTATGCCAGAGCTTGTATTTAACCAATGCCACTTTCTTCATATCATCAAAACTGGGCAGTACGTACGGGGAATTGTTTAAAACCACGCTTGAAGACATAAAAGCAATACTGGCAGATAAAAGATGGCTTAATATAGCAATTGTTTCAGTTTTAACAGGCATAATACTCCTTGTATTAATTAATATTTACCAGCCTTTTGCCCCCCAAAACCCTATACCTGAGTTTAAAGCTGATGAACATTATAAAATCGGGACGATCGGAAATATCCTTGGAGATAAGGATGCAAAGGTTGTAATTAAGGAATATACTGACTATGAATGCCCTTTCTGCTCAATTTCAAATAAAATGATGCTAAAACTGTCTAAAGAACTTGACGGCGTAAGAATAGAGCATTATGATTACCCTCTTGATAAGACCTGCAATCCTTTTGTAAAAAATTCCGCCCACAAAAATAGCTGCACAGCCATATATTATGCAAAAGCTGCCAGAAACCAGGGTAAATTCTGGGATTTGTCGACTCTATTGTACGAAAACAGGGGAAACCTCAGCGAAGAAAATATCTTAAAACTTGCTGAATCAATTGGCCTTGATGTTGAAAAACTTAAGCAGGATGTTAAAAATAATAAATCTAAATATAACCAGGAAGTAAGAGCTGACCTGGAAAAAGCACATAGCCTGGGTATTGACGGCACGCCCACTTACATAATCGGCATAAAAAAGTATGCCGGAATCATGCCATACCCGCAGTTAAGAGACAGGGTTTTTGAAAACTTTTAATTATGGACTTTCAAAAACAAAAAAAAATACTTGTTCACACCTGCTGCGCTCCCTGCTCCGGTTATTGTTTTGAAAAACTGGTTAATGACGGTTATGAAATAGCCGGTTACTTCTATAACCCTAATATCCACCCTGAACCGGAATACAAAAAAAGACTGGGCGAGTTAGCCAGGTATTCAGAACAAATGAATTTTCAGGTTTTAATTGAAGAAGAGCCGCCTGAATTATGGTTTGATGCGATAAAAGGGCTTGAGCAGGAAAAAGAAGGCGGCAAACGCTGTGAAGCCTGCTTTAAAGTAAGACTGGAAAAAACGGCCCTGTTTGCTAAAAAAAATGGCTTTGACGGGTTCACAACGGTTTTGACTATAAGCCCTCATAAAAACAGCGCCGTAATTAATCAAATCGGGAAAAAAATTGCTAAAAAGTATGAAATAGGATTTCTTGAGGAAAATTTCAAAAAGCACGACGGTTTTAAAAAGAGCCTTGAATTGTCGGACAAATACGGATTCTACAGGCAAAACTACTGCGGCTGTGTTTATTCCAAAAAAAAATAAAGATTATGTCTTTAACTGCTAATACTCAGTTAAATTAATTTTGTTGGATAAATATAAATAGAGAATCAAGTCCTATAATATTATTTATGTAGCTTTTGAATTAATTTGTTTGAATTT
>JANQEB010000272.1 GCA_028278605.1 Candidatus Gastranaerophilales bacterium | reverse complement strand
CCGGATCTGATAAAGAACTTAATGATGTTGAAGTTAAGGACTGGTTAAAAACTTACTGGGGTGTAACTGATGATATGGCAAGCCAGATCGTTGCCCATTATGATTCTGCTGATGCCAATAATACAATTGATGTAATGGAGCTCACAAAAGCCCTTATAGACATCGATACCAACTCTAACGGGACATGGGACAACTCAGAGATCCTGAACTTTATTGATGACGGAGCAGGAAATGTCCTTCCATTAATTGATGATGATAACTATGAGCAATTCCAGGGATTATTCAACTATTCTAAAAATATTGTAGATTACGCTGCTTTGAATGATAAGTTAATACAACAGAATGAATACGAACAATACCTTGTAGATGTAGGGTTCTCTAATACTGATGCATCGCTCATGGCTGCAAATGCCATAAACTTACATGATACTGACGCAAACGGCTTAGATACATTTGAGTTAATGGACGCTTTATTTGCATTTGACAGTAATAACAACGGTGTAATGGAAAAAGATGAGTTAGAAGCATTTTATAACGCTCTTAAATAACCTGAATCACGAAATACATAAAACCCTGTAATAGCCTGGTAGAACAAGGAAATTTTTATAGGCGGCAACTTGAGTTAAAATAAATAAAAATTTCCCGTAATTGATATTTTACGGGGAATTTTTTTCTTTTTAGATGTTTCTGGTATACTTTTTAAAGTAAATAATTGTGGGGTTTAAAAAAATGACAGGATTAACAAAAATGAAATATGAAATTAAAGACATAAATCTGGCAGAACAGGGGAAAAACCAGATTGAATGGGCAAATAAAGACATGCCTGTACTGGAATTAATCAGGGAGAGATTCGCAAAAGAAAAACCGCTTACAGGAATTAGAATCGCTGCTTGCTGCCACGTTACAAAAGAAACGGCAAACCTGGCCAGAACACTTAAAGAAGGCGGGGCAGACGCTGTATTAATAGCTTCAAACCCGCTTTCCACGCAGGATGATGTTGCAGCTTCACTTGTAAAGGACTATGAAATCCAGGTATTCGCAATCAAAGGGGAAGACACAGAAACTTACCTTAAACATGTTAATATAGCACTTGATCACAGACCGCAAATCATTATTGATGACGGTTCAGATGTGGTTGCAACAATTACTCAGGAAAGACCGGAGCAGTTAAGCGAAGTTATAGGCAGCACAGAAGAGACAACAACCGGTATTGTAAGGCTTAAAGCTATGGAAAAAGACGGAAAGCTTTCTTTTCCGGCATTTGCAGTTAATGATTCCCAGACAAAACACCTTTTCGATAACAGGTACGGCACAGGCCAGAGCACACTTGACGGGGTTATCAGGGCTACAAATATGCTTATCGCAGGTAAAAATGTTGTAGTTGTAGGCTATGGCTGGTGTGGAAAAGGCGCTGCAATGAGAGCTAAAGGCTTAGGCGCAAACGTAATCGTAACAGAAATTGATCCTATAAAAGCCATCGAAGCTGTACTTGACGGTTTCAGGGTAATGCCGATTAACCGGGCCGCTCCAATCGGGGATTTGTTCATAACAGTAACAGGAAACAGGCACGTAATTGACACTCACCACTTTGAACAAATGAAAGACCTTGCAATTGTATGTAATTCAGGACATTTTGACCTGGAAATCAACGTTGCCGGGCTTAATGAAATGACAAAAGAGAAAAAACAAATCAGACCGTTCTTAGACCGGCACATCTTAAATAATGGCAAGTCAGTTGTTCTTCTTGGTGAAGGCAGGCTCGTAAACCTGGCAGCAGCAGAAGGGCATCCGGCAAGCGTAATGGATATGAGCTTTGCTAACCAGGCTTTAGCTGTAGAAACACTGGTTAAAAAGCAGGGACAACTGGAAAACAAAGTCCATATTCTACCGGAAGAAGTTGACCGGGAAATTGCAAGCCTTAAATTAAAAGCAATGGGTGTTCAGATTGATGTTTTAACCCCTGAAATGCTTGAATACCTTAACAGCTGGACAATAGGTACATAATTAAGAGAATGAAATTTATACCAGGATAAGTTATAATAAAAAAAATGAAACTGAAAGGATTAAGCATGAGTCCTGAATTAATAGCTGTAATAATAGGTTTTGTTACTCTTTTGTTAACAAATCTTGGCATGTTTATTCAATTAAATGTCCAGTTAAATGCAAAAATAGATGCCCAAACCAGTGAATTAAACGCAAAAATAGACAGTGAAGTTAAAGAACTCCGGCAAAAAGATGATGATAATTTTAAAGTGCTGCTAACTCGTATAGACGCGGTGAATGCCCGTCTTGATAACCTTTATCATGAGCTGTTCAAGCGGGATATTGCGTAAAAAATGCCTGTTTATCTTTACTGGGGAGAAGAGGATTTCAACCTGCAAAAAGCTGTTAAACAACTAAGATCAAAGGTTGTTAACCCTGATTTTTCCTCGCTCAGCCATAAAATCCTTGATGAACCTGATATAAAAGAGCTGATTGAATCAGTACAGACCCTTCCAATGATGCTGGGAAACCTGCTCATTGAAGTCAGGACTTCCACGCTGTTTTTCCGCGGGAAAAGATCGGTTGCCGGCTCTGACCCGCTTATGCAGAAGCTAACAGATGCAATAGAGAAACTCGATTCCAGGATCCACCTTTTGTTTGTCAGCCCTGTTGAGCGTGAAAGCGGAAAAAAAATCGACAGCGTAATGAAGCTGGTAAAAACAATCCGGAAAACAGGCGAAGTAACCGAGTTCCCTGCGTTTAAGTTTTACCAGGAAGACAAGGTTCTTGGCTGGATTGTAAAGCAGGCTTCTGAAAAATCCTTAAAAATCAACAGGGATGCTGCGGTTTCTCTTTTGCAGGATATCGGCTCTGAGCTGAGAAAGCTTGACCTGGAACTCGATAAGATAGCAACCGCAATTCATCCGAGAAACACAATTACCATAAACGATGTAAAAGAAGTGTCTTCAACTAACGAAAATGTGTTTTTATTCGCTGAATACTGGCTAAAGAATGATCCTGCCAGTGCAATATGTGAATTAAACAAGCTCTTTGAGAAGAATAATCCTCTAAAAATAGCAGCCACGCTTCAAACACTTACCAGAAGATGGCTGAAAATTAAGATTGAATCAAAAACCAGAAAAGCTTTTGAAATAGCAAAAATAGTAAACCTGCCCCCATTTGTAGTGGAGCAGGAAATGAAAAAACTCAGCAAAATCCCCGAACATAGAATTTTTGCACTCAGGGAAAACCTGAAAAATACCGAATACAAGATAAAATCAGGGGAATTACCTCCCGAAACCGCAATGGAAATGTTAATAGCCGGTTTTAGCGGCTAAGACAGCCCGGGAATAATTTAAAATTGTATTAATATATTTCAGTTTATTTAAAAAATACTGTAAAATTTAAATTATGAGTAAAGCGGATATAAAATCAATTGAAAAAGAAATCGACTATCACATAAGTGTAAAAAATAACTTCTGGAACACTACAGTACTCACTGTTGCAGGAACATTAGGGTTAATTTTTATTCAGTTTAATGTTATTTTAAAACTTAGAGGTAGTCTGAAAAGTTTTTCATCATGTTAACTGCCTGAGGATTCTATGTAACATAGCCAAATAAATCACACCTTCACTGCTTTTAGGAGAATATTCATAGTCTTTA
>JANQEB010000224.1 GCA_028278605.1 Candidatus Gastranaerophilales bacterium | reverse complement strand
AAATGAGTTCTCGCGAACACCTGCTTCGCATCAAAAACTAAATCGTTTCCGTTTTTTTACTCCTGCTTCGCAAATGACGCCACGTCAAAAAATACCACTACCAAATTTACTTAACTGTGCAGTAGTTGTTAATAAAATAAATTGACGGTTTTTTCTATCTGCACAATACGGCAAATAAAAAAAGCAGATGTAAATCTGCTTATAGATACCTAGCTACGTTATCGGTGTTCATGGTGTTTATTGGTACTTAAGTTTCCTCTTTTAGTATGCCCGGTTTTTTAATTTAATTAAAAAACCAGACTTATTTTTGATCGTTAGTGAATAAGCTCTGAACCGCTTCTATTGATTTGGTAAAAGCATTGGCAATTTTATTCGCGTCATTGCTGAACTCTTTTACACCTGCGTCCTGGCCGTGAATCTTGCCGGCATTATAGATGCCAAAAGCTGTTATACCGGCTATTACAGTTCCGGCAGCTAATTTAACTTTTGAGTTTATTTTGCCTACGAATTCACCAACTTTTTTAGCGGCATTAACGACTTTATTTAACTGTCTTCTTGCCCAACCCGGTTGAACTGCTTTTTCGGCTGTTTTTTCTGCAGCGGCTCCAGTTGGTTTTGCAGCGGCTTCAGCTGTTTCTTTTGCAGCGGCTTCAGCTGCTGCTGGTGCTGGTGCTCCTTCAGCCGGAGTTGGTTTAAGTGCATCTTTTATACTCTCCCAGATAGGCCTTAATTTATCAGCTGCTCTTTTTACAATATTAGGCTTTTCTCCTTCCGGAACTTCAGCCTGCGCCATTTTTACCAATTTATCAGCTCCAACTGCCGCCGCACCTGCTGTTGCAATTGCGCCTGCTGTTAAACCGGCGTTAACAATTTCCGCATTTCTTTTTCTTTTGGCTTGAACTTCTTGTCTTAGTGTTGGTACTAAAACAACGCCTTTTACATCTTTTTGAACCATAATTTTCTCCTTATTAAAAAAATGTTTTATTTCAGGTTAGAAGTTTATTCTAATTATTCAAAACTTGTGAAGAAAAAAAATAATATTTTTCATAGGTATGTTTTTACAAATATTTACATTTAAATTACATTGTAACTAATTAACCCGAATGACGGGTTAGCTAAAAAACAATTATAGCTTGATAAAAATTCCTTAAAATTTATAGAAAAAAGCCTGACAGAGATAGACCGTCAGACCCTATATATCAACTAATACCGGATGTTACCCGGTTTTGATTAATTAATCTTAGTTATTTCCTGATAGCTCCAGGATTTTATTTTTCCAAATGCCAAGGTAATTATATTCTTCCTTAGAGAATTTAACTCCGGAATCAGTAACCAGCTTTCTGATTTCATTAGAAACAGTTTCTTTGTATTTATTTTCAAAATTAAAATTATCCTCAAACATAAAGTAGTACTCCTTAAAATTAGCTCTTATAGACTTATTCGTTTCTTTTGAATAAAAGTTTAAGTATTTCGGGCTTAAAATCAGAAACTGCAACATTTTTTTACAATTGCCAGGTTTTACTTTAGAATATGGCTAAACAAGAGGTTTTATCCATTTATGATCATTACCGCAGGAAAATACAAAGGAAGAAAAGTCAAAACATTGAAGTCAGCTGATGTTAGGCCAACTTCGTCTAAAGTAAGGGAAAGTATTTTTAATATGGTTCAACTTTCTGAAAACACCACTGCTTTTTACGAAGGACCTACTAAATTCCTGGATTTATTTGCCGGCAGCGGGATTATGGGACTGGAAGCACTTAGCAGGGGGGCACAAAGTGCTGTATTTGCGGAAAAAAATCCTGAGGCTATAAAAGTTCTTAAAGAGAATTTATCCATCGTTGAAAATCAGGAAAATATTGTTTTAATGCCTTATGACGCATTAAAAACGCTTAATAAATTTAAAAAATGCGAATTCAATTTTATCTTTATTGACCCGCCATACAAGTCAGGTTTATATAAACCGGCACTTAAATTAATCAGCAAGAAAGAAATACTTATAAACAATGGAATTATTGCGCTGGAACATGAAAGTGGAAAAAATTTTTCCGGACTTGCAAATGAGCTTGGCTTTGAAGTTTATAAGACAAAAAAATATGGAGATACCGCTATAACTATAATTTATCGGGCTATAAAATAGCTTATCTTATTTACTGTTCAGGTAAACATATGTAATATTTTTACGGAAATCATAGAACTATAATTTTTATTTAATGTTAAAATTTTAATTATTAATTAGTTAAAAAACATTAGGGTATAAGTTATGAGTGATAATACTCTGGTAAAAAAACAAGGAGATCAAAAAGCATCCGGCCAGCAAGCTGAAATGAAAAATGAAAATATAAATGCAGCTAAAAGTACTGATAATATTAATAATTTAATAAACTTCAGAAATAAACTTTGGGGAGCTATTTTAGGGGTAACAATTATGACTACCATAATTCTTTTCACTTTAAGCGGTTGGTTCAAGTTATTTTTAGCAGGTAGCGGGCTTTTTCTTGTATTAATACTTTTTATCCTTTATAGAATTACAAATATACAAATATCAAAATATTTTGACGAATTATTCCCTGCAAAATAACTTATACCGATTTACCTGAATTGCTGGTTAACTCCAGTCGCGAATTAGTTATATTTTTTTAAAACTCCTTAAAATTGTATTTTATGTCATCCTGAGCCAGCTCGCCCTGCGAGCTGTGCCGAAGGATTTCACCGTTTTAGATCTTGAGATCCTTCGCCCGCCCCGCCTATGGCGGGAGGCGGCTCAGAATGACGAAATGAGTAAAAATTTTTTGTTACCTACTTAAAGACTATGAATATTCTCCTAAAAGCAGTGAAGGTATGATTTATTTGGCTATGTTACATAGAATGTTCAGGCGCTTAAGCAGATAAAGTAATTTTCAGACTACCTCTAAGACTTATTACCTCAGGTATCCGGGAAAGAAAACCATAATTACCCCCAGTGCTATTAAAATAACCCCGCCAATTAGTTGGATATGAACCATATAACGCTCAGGAGCAAAACGTTCAATCGTAAAAGCAGCTGTTGAGAAGATAACAATCTGGTTTAGTAGGAAGAAAAACACATATAGCAGGATATAAAAGTAATAAGTAAATGGTGAAAGCCCTGCCTGAGATAAAACTCCGGTATAAATAGCAGGTAATGCCGCAGAACAGACAAATTCCATGGAATTAACCACAAAAGCCAGCCCAATCACTCCAAGAATGGTTAATATAGTAAGCTTAGCTTCAACCAGGCTTTTGATCTTACTTCTTAGGCGGGATTTAGATTCAACCCCTCCAACCTTGCAGGCGGCATGGCCTTTGTCTACCAGGTAAATTTTAAGGTCTGTAATTCCTATATAAAGCGCGGTACAGCCAAATATCAGCTCTAAAATCCTTAAATAGCCTATGTAAAGAAATACATTTAACAGGGCTGTCATAAGCAAAAAGTAAAGTACCCCGGACGCCAGGACAAAAGAACCTACAATCAGCCAGATTTTACTTTTGTCCCTGAGCCCTGCGATTAGGGAAATTAGATAAACCAGCACCCAAAGCGCACACGGGTTAAAACCATCCGCCAGGCCAAGCACAACTGCCAGGAACGGTAATGACTTTTCAAAAACATTAACCCTGCCAAACCAGGTTTCAACATAAGCAGACCTGCCTTTTGCAAGCCCGGCCAGGATGCTTTGTTCTTCGGCAGACAATTGTTGTTCCAGTATATTGCTTTTAATCATTATTTCCAGCTGTTTACCTGATTTATCATCGCCTTCATAGCCAATAAGGTAGTTTTGTGCAATAAAAGTGCTTGGAGTAAACCGGTTTTCAGGGTTTATGCCGTATTGTTCGTAATATTTACGCATCAGTTCATTTTCTTCAGAAATGGTTATGTCGTGGTAATTAAACCTGACATCAGGATATTTTTTCCGTAGTTCGTTTTGTATGAACCTGATCTGCTCCTGGCAGGAATGACAGTTTGGATGGTGAAACATCTCAACTGTCTTGCTTTTTTGCAACTGCCGGGTCTGCTTTTCATCCTGGATAGAAACAGGTGCTCTTTCAGACACAAAGAGATTTTCACTGCTTTTAACCGCCATAAAAACAAAAAGGGTTAACAACAGCAAAACTAGGATTAACTGAAATCTATTATTTTTTATCCATTCCGGGTTAAGAGCCATCTCTACTATTCCTGGTCGTCATTGCGAGGCATTTAACGCCTTGTATAAACTGGTAATTTTCTTCCAAAGCAATCTATTTACCTGCTATGCTTGAAGGAAGATTGCTTCGCAATATTATTATATGCTTATATAAGGAAATTCAAGGCTCACAATGACATTGTTCATTAATGCAATAAATCACTACCGATAATATTAACAGAGGTTTTGCTCCCATACATTAGCTGAAGTATCAAATTAAAAGTAGATCCCGTTTTTCATGGCAAGAAGTAAACCGGCTGCCTCGTGGTAATTTTTTACCTTGATAACCTTATCCCCTATGCCCAGGGACTCTGCTGTTACATCAAGAACCGTAGTATTTTCCTCGACTGCAATTACAGGGATACCTCGCTCAACAGCCGCTAAAACAGGCAACCCGCCAAGGCAGTCATGAGGTGTTATTAAAGCTTTAAGTTTATCAAGTGTTATATCACACATCATGGATTTATCCATATCAATAAGTTTAGGCGCATTATAAAGCCCCTTAAGAATACAGGGAAGAAATACGGGTGTTATGTACTCGGCAGCAGCACGCTTATCAACAATTTCGCTGCTTATTGTTAACCCGGATTCCCCAAAAGCAGGGGCATGCGCTACCGGAACCCTGAATTCCCTTGTTAAAACGTGAGAAATTATTGCTTCTATTCCGCCAACAGGGTCAACACCTGAATTTTTGCAATAATCCTCATCATTTTCCGGCATGTCAAAATAACACACAACCGCAATTGCTTCCGCGCCCTTATTGATTAAAGTTTTGGCTGATTGGAGCAGGGTTTGCGGGTTATTTAGGCTGCCGGTTGAAATTCCTGTTTCTGAAATACAAAATTCTACACCAACAGGCTCCCGCGTAATCTCATACCCTGCTATATTTATTCCATAAGTGGATTTTACGGCGTTCATTGTGTTTAAGTGAACGTTAAGAACCTTTTCAGGAATCCCTTTATCGAACAGCAGGCCGATTTTATTATACCGGAAAGGCCTTAACGCCAGTTCATCCCTGAAAAAACAGTCTATAGCATAACCTTCTGTATAGAAAATATTATGGTTAATTCCTGAAAAAACAGCAGCATTAACTGAATTTGGGTTGGTGATTACGGGGCAAACGTTTGATAGCAGGTTAATGCGCGCGGAAGCATCCCCGGCAAATCCTCCTATGGAAGCACCGATTCCTGTCGGAATTATGCATGCTGCAATGAAGTCCTGATTATGCATCTTAATCCTGCGGGAAATAACCTATATAAGGCAAGTTTCGGTAATAACCCCGGAAATCCATGCCGTATCCTACAACAAACTTATCATCAACTTCAAAGCCGCTAAAATCGATCGGAATCTCAACTTTTCTCGCGCAGGTCTTGTTTAGAAGGGTTGCAAACTTAACAGTTCCAGCCCTATGCTGGAGTTTCAGGTAGTCAATAATGAATTTTGCTGTTAAACCGGTATCAACGATGTCTTCCACGATCAAGACATTTTTGCCTTCAAGGCTGGGCAGGGTTAAGTCAACAGGTTTTACCTTACCACAGGTTTTTATGTCATTTCCATAACTTGAGAGGCGTACAAATTCAAGCTGAACCGGCATGTGCAACCTTTTTACCAGGTCTGAGGCAAATAAAATCGACCCTGCAAGAACCGCTACTACTACCAGTTCTTCTTTTTCAGAAAAACAGCCGTTTATCCGGCCTGCTAATTCCTTTATGCGCTGCTGTATTGTCTCCTCTGAAATTAATTCTATTAACTTATCGCTGCTTTTTTCCGTAATCATTTTTCTTTCCGCCGGCATTATTACTTTATTAAATTATACTATACCGATTTCAATAAATAATCTTAAAATGAAGTTAATGAGCATAAATCAGTATGGCGAAGCAGGAGCGACGTTTTCTTAATGTCGGGCTTTGCCCGACATTAAGAAAACTAACTCATTTTAGTATAACCGCAAAGTAAAATTACACCCGCAATTAAAAACTTAACAAACTTGATACTGCTGCACGTAGAGATAAAATATTTTTATGAACTCAGAATTTAGCAGAACTGATAATATTTCCACGCCTCAACTTCTTGAAGAATTCAGGCTATATCTTGAAATTGAGCGAAACCTTTCCCCGCACACAATTAAGGCTTATATCTCTGATTTAAAAAATTTCATTAACCGTGTAGGCAATGATTTTTGCGGTTTTACATATAAAAATATACGGGCTTATCTTGTGGAAGTCCTTAATAGAAGCTACTCTAAGACAACCGTATCCAGGAAAATTGCCGCAATAAAGACTTTTTACAGGTATTTATACAGGGAAAAGTTCGTTAAAACCAATCCTGCTGTAAACGTAAAAGCGCCAAAAAAAGGAAAGAGCCTGCCTGAATTCCTTACTGACAGCGAAATAAAGCTGATAATGGAGCAGGTAAAGATGAATTCTCCCTCAAATTCACGCGACAGAACTATTTTTGAGGTTCTCTACGCGACAGGCATGCGTAACTCAGAGCTTTGCGGGCTTAACCTTGAGGATATCAACCTGGAAGAAAACGAGATAAGGGTTCAGGGAAAAGGCGGAAAGGAAAGAATTGTGCTTATAGGCTTACGGGCTAAGAATTTTTTAGGGGAATACCTGGTAAAAACAAGGCCTGAACTGACGGATAATACTGCCACTACACCTTCATCGCCTGTTTTTATAAATGTAAACGGCTACAGGCTTCTGCCAAGAAGTATCCATAGGGCTATAACAACAGCAGCCTCAGGGGCAGGGCTGGTTAAAAAAGTTTCCCCGCATACTTTCAGGCATACTTTTGCCACACGCCTGCTGGAAAAAGGAGCAGACCTGCGTATTGTCCAGGAGCTGCTCGGCCATTCAAGCATAAGCAATACCCAGATTTATACGCATGTCTCCACAGAAAGACTTAAGCAAAGCTATCTTAAAGCCCACCCAAGAGCCGGAAAAGACTCAGC
This sequence comes from Candidatus Gastranaerophilales bacterium, assembly GCA_028278605.1. Lineage (GTDB taxonomy): Bacteria > Cyanobacteriota > Vampirovibrionia > Gastranaerophilales > UBA9971 > JANQEB01. The sequence continues at coordinate 6,446 of JANQEB010000224.1, read as the reverse complement.
ATCTTAAAATTTAGTTATATATTTATCTTGTTATAAAATAAATTATATAAATTTAATAATTGGAGTTAATCCATAAAACCAAAACAAAGAAGACTTTATGCAGCATTATTTTGAAAAAGAAAAACCCTATAAATTCCCGAATATAAGGGGCAGGTATGGACAATACGGCGGAAAATATGTTCCGGAAACGCTTATGACAGCACTTACAGAACTGGAAGCCTCTTTTAATGAAGCATGGGATGATGAGAATTTCCTTAATGAGCTGTATGACCTGATGAAAAATTATGTAGGCAGGCCAACACCTCTTTACTTTGCTAAAAGACTGACCCAACATTACGGAAAAGGCAAGATTTACCTGAAAAGAGAAGACCTTAACCACACAGGAGCGCATAAAATCAATAATGCGCTGGGGCAAGTGCTTTTAGCAAAAAGAATGGGCAAGCCCAGGATTATCGCAGAAACCGGCGCTGGCCAGCACGGAGTAGCCACAGCAACAGCCTGTGCTCTATTTGGCCTTGAATGCGAGGTTTACATGGGAGAGGAAGATATCCGAAGGCAGGCTATTAACGTTGAAAGGATGAGGCTTCTGGGCGCAAAAGTAGTACCTGTGCATTCCGGGAGTAGAACTTTAAAAGATGCCACAAGCGAAGCAATCAGAGACTGGGTTTCTAATGTTGAAAATACCCACTATGTCATAGGTTCAACTGTTGGCCCTCATCCATACCCAATGATGGTAGGGAATTTCCAGTCAGTTATAGGTAAAGAAACTAAAGAGCAACTTCTTGAAATAGAAAATCGGCTTCCTGACCTTGTTCTTGCCTGTATAGGCGGAGGAAGCAATTCAATGGGGATGTTTTACAGTTTTCTTAACGATGAATCAGTAAGGATAATCGGGATTGAAGCGTCAGGACTGGGGGTTGAAACCGATAAAACAGCTGCCAGTATGACAAAAGGGACTCCTGGAGTTCTTCATGGTTCTCTTAGCTATGTGCTTCAGGATGATCATGGCCAGATTCAAGAAGCTTATAGCGTTTCAGCGGGACTTGATTACCCCGGAGTCGGGCCGGAACATAGCTATCTTAAGGATTCCGGCAGGGTAAAATACTATCCTATAACCGATACAGAAGCTGTAAAGGCATTTGAACTATTATCACAGCTGGAAGGCATTGTTCCTGCGCTGGAATCCTCACATGCGCTGGCTTACCTGGAAAAATTAATGCCTGAAACACAAAAAGACGACATTATAGTTTTATGCCTTTCAGGTAGAGGAGACAAGGACTTGAGCAGCGTGCTTGAATACCTGAAAACACTTAATTGAGGCCAAGTGGATTTGATATAAAAACCCGTTTTGTTTATACTATACCAGACGCCAGTATAATAGTCATAAAGAGCAGGTATGAAGCTAAAAGAGATATATAATTCCCAAAAGCCGGCTGTATCATTCGAGGTGTTCCCTCCAAAAGCAAAGACTGACACGGAAAAAGAACAAAGAATCCGGGCATTGCTTGATGAGTTAAAGCAATTATCTGGATATAAACCTGCTTTTATCTCCGTAACATACGGAGCAGGAGGCGGAACCAGGGAAACTACTTTTGATATTGTGTTAAGAATAAAAAATGAGCTTAATATCCAGCCTATGCCTCATTTTACCTGTGTTGGCTCAGGCAGGGAAGAAATTTTACAATACATAAAAAAGTTTGAAAACTACGGAATAAGCAATATTCTTGCCCTAAGAGGCGACCCGCCAAAAGGCCGGGAGAATTTTACCAAGCCGGAAGATGGATTTGGCTATGCAAATGAACTTGTAGAGTTTATAAATAGCAATACTGACCTTGGAATCTGCGTTGCGGGATACCCGGAGTGCCACCCTGACTGCTGTTCTCTCGACACTGACATTCAAAACCTGAAAAGAAAAGTGGATTCCGGTTCAGAAGCCATAATTACACAGCTTTTTTATGATAATCAGTGCTATTTTGATTTTGTGGAAAAATCAAAATCCCGGGGAATAAATGTCCCGATTATCCCGGGAATTCTTCCTATAACAAGCTTTAACCAGCTTGATAAAATTGTTGCCCTATCAGGTTGTGCTCTTCCCGCGAATTTTAAGGCGGATCTTGCGCAAAATAAGGATAATCCTGAAAGAATAAAGGTTATTGGTCTTGATTTTGCGGTTAACCAGTGCAGGGAACTTCTTGAATACGGAGTGCCCGGCATACATTTTTACACTCTTAACAAGGCTTTTGCTGTTAAAAGTGTCTTAGACAGGCTTGAAATAAACAAAAATGAATATTCTGGCGTTTGATACAAGTACGGATATTATGTATATCACTCTGGGAAAGGATAATTGCATTCTTGATTCCAGGATGATCAAAAGCACAGAGCAAAGCTATAATTCAGCATTTCTTGTTTCAACCATAGCAGGGATTCTACGGGACAATAAACTTAATATGGCTAATATAGATGCATTAGGAGTTAATATTGGCCCCGGAAGCTTTACCGGACTGCGTGCTTCAGCGGCTGTTGCAAGGGTTACAGCTCAGCAGCTTGGTATTCCTGCTGTTGGAATTTCTTCTTTCCGGGTTTATTCAATGCTAAATAACACGGAAAAAGACTGCCTATGCCTGATGGACGCCAGAAAAGGCAAGGCATACGTCGGAACCTACAACAAAGACGCGGAACCAATCCTTGAACCCTGTGCCATGGAGTACGAAAAAGCGTTTGAACCAGCCAAAAGCAAGGACTATTTTGTAATTTCTGATGACCGCCTGGTTAAGCAATTAAAAGAAAATGGCATAAAATTTATGCAGTTTCACCAATCAGGGGCTGATTTCGGGGAATTTCTGCTAAAACAAACCCTAAAACAACTGCAAAAAGAAGAGAAAGAAATTTTTAACTGGCAAAACCTGAAACCCCTCTATATTCAGCCCCCACCTATTACAATGCCTAAAAAAATTCCATCTTGACATTAAAAATTTTAATTAGTATTATGGTACCAGTTAGATGATTAAAAATAAAAAATTAATAGCATGAGTTCAGTTTTAAAAATATCAGAAGCAGCATCTTTAGCTCTTCATTCAATGATTTTACTTGCCCAGAACCGGGATGAGCCGGTTTCTGTAAAGTATATGTCAAAAAGGCTTGATGTTTCAGCGAATCATCTTTCTAAAGTAATGCAAAGACTTGTTAAATCAGGGCTTGTTAACTCTATTAAAGGTAATAGAGGCGGGTTTAAGCTGGGTATAAGCCCTGGGAAAGTTAGCCTGCTTGATATTTACGAGTCTATTGACGGGAAATTCAGCCCTTCATCCTGCCTGTTAGACAAAAATAAATGTGAGCATGAGTGTATTCTTGGCGGACTTGTTAAGTCAGTAAATAAGCAAGTAGAAGAGCACTTTAAAAATACAAAATTAACTTCGTTTATAAGTAAATAAATTTTTTTATATAAAAATGGAATAATGGTACTTATATACCAAAAAGGAAAATCAAAATGAAAAGAAAAATTATAAAAATTGATGAAGACAAATGCACAGGCTGCGCAAATTGCATCCCGGACTGCCCGGAGGGCGCTCTTCAGCTAATTGACGGTAAAGCAAGACTTGTAAGCGACCTTTTCTGCGATGGCTTAGGAGCTTGCATAAAAGCCTGCCCTGTTGATGCAATGACAGTAGAAGAGCGTGAAGCTGAGCCTTATGACGAGTTTAAAGTAATGGAAAATATAGTAAAAGGCGGCAAAAATGTAATTAAAGCCCACCTAAAACACCTGAAAGACCACGGTGAAGACAAATTGCACGCCCAGGCAATCGAGTTTTTAAGACAGCATAATATTGAGATCCCTCAGCCTGATGAGGAAAAACCTTTGCCATGCGGCTGTCCCGGGACCATGCAAAAGGATTTACGGGTTAATAAGCCAAAAATACCGTCTGAGACCGGGTCTGCTGCAACTCAGTCTGAGCTGAACAACTGGCCTGTCCAGCTTAAACTTCTTAATCCGAATGCAACTTACCTGAAAAACGCTGACCTGATAATAGCAGCCGACTGTACAGCGTTTGCATATGCGAATTTTCACAAAAAATTCCTAAAAAATAGGGTTCTGATTATGTTTTGCCCAAAACTTGATTCTGACCTTGAAACCTACATTGAAAAACTGGCCAGGATATTTGCAATACAGGACATAAACTCTGTTTCCATGGTACATATGGAAGTCCCATGCTGCGGCGGCGTAGAAATGATAGTAAAAGAAGCAATGGTAAAAGCCCAAAAGAACATCATATTAAAAGATTACACAGTATCTTTAAACGGTGAATTAGTTTAAAAAGGAGGAAACCCGATGAACATGTTATGTTACCAGTGCGAGCAAACAGCCAAAGGAGGCGGATGCTCCACCATGGGAATTTGCGGAAAGCAACCGGAAGCAGCGAATTTGCAGGATTATATAGTTGATAACCTCAAAGAACTTAGCTTCTACGTAGACAAAATCACACAAATAGATAATTGTTGCGGGTCCGGCCTGGATTGCGGCTATATTAAACAGTCCGTGGTTCAAGCACTGTTCACCACGGTTACAAACGTAAATTTTGACGTAAAAAGGCTTCAGCAAATCAATAACAGTCTGGTTGACCTTAGAAAGCAGGTAAAATTAGTTTATTCGGAATTAGCTAGCCGTAAAGGCTTGACACCAGAGGAACCGGAGGTTCCGGCGGGCAGCGCTGTATCTATTACAGAAAGAAAAGAGCTTTATAACGAAGATATAGTTTCTTTACAGGAGATTTTAGTTTACGGATTAAAAGGCGCAGCAGCATATGCAGATCATGCAAGGATTCTTAACCAGGAAGATGATGAGGTTTACAAGTTTTTCTTTAGCGCACTTAGCCTGTTAACAAGAAAAAACCCCTCTATTGACGAATTATTAACTGCCTGCCTGAAATGTGGGGAAATTAACCTGAGGGTAATGGAACTTCTTGACGCCGGAAACAACCAGACCTATGGAAACCAGGAACCTACAAGGGTAAGAGTTACTCCTGTCAAAGGAAAAGCAATCCTGGTCTCAGGGCATGACCTTAAAGACCTGGAAGAACTCCTTAAACAGACAGAAGAAAAAGGGGTTAACGTATACACCCACGGCGAAATGTTAACCTGTAACGCATACCCCGGACTTAAAAAGTACAGCCATCTTGTTGGAAACTACGGTGGAGCCTGGCAGGATCAGGCAAGGGAATTTGCCGAGTTCCCGGGCGCAATCCTGATGACCACAAACTGCATTCAGAACCCAGGAACTTACTCAGATAGGATTTTTACCTGCGGGTTAGTTGCCTGGCCGGGTGTCCGGCATATTTCCGACAGGAATTTCCAGCCGGTAATCGATGCTGCTCTTAAAGAACCGGGGTTTACAGAGGACGGCGAAGAAAAATATATCATAATCGGGTTTGGCCATAACGCGGTATTAAGCGTGGCTGACAAGGTGGTAGAAGCTGTTAAGGCAGGAAATATAAGGCATTTCTTTTTAGTAGGCGGGTGTGATGGCGCAAAAAGCGGACGTAATTACTACACTGAATTTGCGCAAAAAGTGCCGGAGGATTGCGTGATTTTAACTCTTGCCTGCGGGAAATACAGGTTCAACAAGCTTGATTTTGGCGATATCGGAGGAATCCCAAGGTTACTTGATATGGGACAGTGCAATGATGCTTATTCTGCGATTAAAGTAGCTGCTGCACTGGCTGAAGTGTTTAATACAGACGTAAACAGCCTGCCGTTATCAATGATTCTGTCCTGGTATGAGCAAAAAGCGGTTGTTATTTTACTTACACTGCTGCATCTTGGAATCAAAAATATCAAGCTTGGCCCGTCATTGCCTGTGTTTATAACTCCTAATGTGTTAAACGTGCTTGTTGATAAGTTCCGGATAGCGCCAATTTCAACACCTGACGAAGACTTAAAATCAATTCTTGGAAAGGCAGCATTGAACTAGTTGTCTAAACTTTCCGGGAAAAGCTTCAAGGGCGGGAATTTCCCGCCCTTGGGGTTTTAACGGTTCCTTTTCCAGGCTTAAATTACTTCTTCTTAAAACCTAAGTCATATCCCAGAGCACTAATAAACTTATTTATAGCGACAATCGAAGGATTTTGCCTACCATTTTCTATATTGCTTATATAACCTCAATGACGGGTTAAAAATTTTTCAAAAATCCCCACCACTCCCTCCCTGAAGGAAATCAAGGGCCTTCGGCCCTTAGAATAAGTTTGAGCCTGCAACACCTGCTCATCGCAGCTGTTTCGGCTCTTCACCCCCGCTTCGCAATTTAACAATTCCATATAGATTTTTGAAAAATTTTGAAAATTATACTAGTACTTTGTTAAATTAATTTTGTCCGTCATCCTGAGCCCACCCCACCCATGGTGGGGGGTGGCCGAAGGATCTCAGGTAATGAGATTCTTCGCCCGCCCCGCCTA
>JANQEB010000179.1 GCA_028278605.1 Candidatus Gastranaerophilales bacterium | reverse complement strand
CGAAGCGAAGCAATCCATCACTAAGTAGACTCAAGTGGATTGCTTCGTCGTTTCACTCCTCGCAATGACGCCACGTCAAAAAATACCACTACCAAAAATTGCCAGATATGCTCTTTTAAAGTATAAATTAGTATATTAATAATGTTAAAAAACCTTGGAAAAACCTAAATGAATACCAGGTTGAAAGCTAAAAAACTGGAAAACTACCCGCTAAAAGCGCATACCACGCTTAAAATCGGCGGGAATGCTTTTGAGGTTTATATTCCAGGTTCCGTAGAGGAAATCTATGAGATAAAAAATTCCTTGCAGAATGAAAGAATAGCAGTGGTCGGGCAGGGTTCAAATATTTTAGTGTCTTCACAGGGAGTCCGGGAGAGAGTAGTGCTTACTCAAAACCTGAAGAACTACGATTTCCTTGATGAGACAACAGTAAAAGCGGAATGCGGCATAAAATCCTGGAACCTTGCCAGGATTTTATTGGAAAAAAACCTGTCAGGGCTTGAGTTTCTCGTGGGAATACCGGGTTCTCTGGGCGGCGCTGTAACTATGAATTCATCTGCGCACGGGCAGGCCATTGAAAACTCGATTGAATGCGCAGAAGTGCTTGATCTTGAGACGAATGAGGTTAGAACCTTATGTAAGCCTGATTTAAAGCTGGGTTACAGGAATTCCTTTGTGGAAAAGAACAGGCATTTAATACTTAACGCGACTTTTAAGCTGCAAAAGGATGAACACAAACAGATTGCGCAAAGGATGGACTTTCATGTGGACTATAGAAGGGAAAAACATCCTGCGCTTTCAATGTATCCTAATGCAGGCAGTACTTTCAGAAATCCATGTCCTGGAGTTTATGTAGGCAAGCTTCTTGAAGAATTAGGAGCCAGAAAATGGCAGGAAGGAAATGCGTCTATATCGGATAAACATTGTAATTTTATTGTAAATAAAGGAAATGCGACTTCCCTTGATGTCTCAAGGCTTATGTATAAAATGCATCAGAGTGTTAAACAAGCGCATGGTTATGATTTGATAGCAGAAATCAGGTACCTTGGAGTACCAACTCAGGAAGAAAAAGAGATATGGGACCAATTCACAGTCCATTAAAAGTAAAAAAAGACGCGAAAATCGGGGTTCTATGCGGTGGAATGTCCAGCGAAAGAGAAGTTTCCCTGCGCTCAGGCAGGAATTGTTTTGAAGCACTAAAACGGCTTGGCTATATAAATGCCTGTATTATTGATGTAGACAGGAATATAGCCAACAAGTTGCTTGAGGAAAAAATAGAGGTCGCATTTATCACTCTTCACGGGAAATATGGTGAAGATGGCTGCATCCAGGGCCTTCTTGAGGTCATCGGGATTCCCTATACAGGCTGCGGAGTCAAGGCCAGCGCCGTTTGTATGGATAAGGAATTTACCAAAAGGATCATGAAAACCCACTCAATCCCGGTAATTGACTCTATTTTAATCACCAGCCCTGATCAACTTGCTGATAAAAAGGCTGATTTGGAATTTCCGCTGATGGTAAAGCCGGTTAGCGAGGGTTCCAGCATAGGAATGGCCAGGGTTCAAAACCTGCAAGAACTGGAACAGGCAGTTAAGCATGCGGTTAAATATGATGCCCGTATTATGCTTGAGAAGTTTCTTGAAGGAAAATCAGTTACCATCGGGGTTCTTGATGTTGACGGGAAACCCATGGCAACGCCAATTCTTGAATTGCGCTCAAAAACAGGCTGGTATGACTTTGAAGCCAAGTATACAGCAGGTTTAACCGACTTTATACTGCCCGCTGAAATTGATGAAGCCATGACAAAATACACACAGGGGCTTGCTGTGAAAGCGCATAAAGCGGTAGAAGCCCGGGGAATGAGCAGGGTGGACTTTATCGTCACGGAAAATGAGGCTTATTTGCTTGAGATAAATACAATTCCGGGAATGACTGACCTGAGCGACCTTCCTGCGCAGGCTAAAGCTATGGGTATTGAATATGACCGGCTGGTAGAAATTATATTAAACAGCGCTTTTTAGAATCTTTTGATTTTTACCTCCTGGAGCGGAGTTTGGCCAGTAATTTAAGAATTTCTATATATAGCCAGATTAAGGTTACCATCAGTCCAAAAGCGCCATACCACTCCATATATTTAGGAAGCGCCATACCTGCGCCTTTTTCAATAAAGTCAAAGTCCAGAATCAGGTTCATAGAGGCAATTACCACTACAAACACGCTAAAACCTATACCTATAGGGCCGGAATCGTGAATGTACGGGAAATTTATCCCGAAAAAGCCAAGCACAAATGATAACAGGTAAACCCCTGCTATTCCAAAGGTTGCAACGAATATTCCCAGCCTGAAGTTCTGGGTAACATTAATTATTCTTGTCTTATAGACAAATAAAAGTCCAAAAAGTATAAACAGGGTAAGGGTTATAGCCTCAAAAACTATGCCACCGTAGATGGATTCCATATAAGCAGAGAACCCGCCCAGGAACAATCCCTCAAGTCCAGCATAAATCGGTGCTGTTACAGGGGACCATTCTTTCTTGAATACTGTTACAATTGCGGTAATAAAACCTCCGATTCCGCCTATGGCCATCCAGAAGCCAAGTCCGGCCATACCGCCTGACATAGTGCTTGTCCAGCTGAAATATGCGGTAAATAGGACAATTAATAGCAGTATTCCAACTTTGTTTACAGCGCCGTCAATGGTCATTACCTGCCCATAACCGCCGAAACCTCTTACTTGTTCAAACGCTTTATCACTTAAGACAGGGTTAGAAGTAGCCATAAATCCTCCTTATACTGTTGCTTCCGACAGTGCAATTCCTTCTTCTTTAAGATCCGCTTCCACCATGACTTTTACGAGTTCCTTGAAGCTGGTACGCGGTACCCAGCCCAGTTTTTCCTTTGCTTTGGCAGGATCGCCAAGTAATATATCAACTTCTGCAGGTCGGAAGTATCTTGAATCAATCTCAACATATTTTTCCCAGTCAAGATTTACTAAACTAAAAGCTTCCACAAGGAATTCACGTACTGAATAAGTCTCTCCCGTAGCAATAACAAAATCATCCGGCTCATCCTGCTGTAGCATTAGCCACATAGCTTCAATGTAGTCTTTTGCATAGCCCCAGTCCCTTTTGGAATCCAGGTTTCCAAGGTATAGTTTGTTTTGTTTCCCGGCGACGATTTTTGCCAGTGCGCGGGTGATTTTCCTTGTTACAAAGGTTTCCCCGCGTCTTGGCGATTCGTGGTTAAACAGGATTCCGTTGCAGTTGAACATATCATAGCTTTCACGGTAGTTTACTGTAATCCAGTAGGAGTATAGCTTTGCAACTGCGTAAGGACTTCTTGGATAGAAAGGAGTTGTTTCTCTCTGGGGAACTTCCTGTACTTTCCCGTATAGCTCACTTGATGAAGCTTGATAAAACCGGGTCTGAATCTGGGTGTCTTTTATAGCATCAAGAAGCCTGAGAGTTCCAAGGCCGGTGATGTCTCCCGTGTATTCAGGGGTTTCAAAGCTTACTCTAACATGGCTTTGTGCGCCAAGATTGTATAATTCATCAGGATTGATCTTTTCTAATAGGCGAGATAAGTTTGAAGAGTCTGATAAATCACCGTAATGCAGGAATAATCTTGTGTCATCGCAGTGAAAATCCTGGTATAGGTGGTCAATTCTTCCTGTATTAAATGAACTTGACCTTCTTATGATTCCGTGGACCTCATAGCCCTTTTCCAGCAAGAATTCTGCCAGATAAGACCCGTCCTGACCTGTAATACCGGTAATTAAAGCTTTCTTTTTCATTTTAAACCTCGGCTGCTAAATTATTATGGTTTGAATTTTAACACAACAGTGATTTTAAAAAAATAAAGTTGGTTTCATTCTGATAGGGTCAATTTATGTGGATTTTATCCCTAACTTCCAGTGAAACCGGGGAATTATTCTCCATGAATTCTACAATGGCATCCTGCACAAGGATTCCGGAGTCAACCGCGTTTACGGAATTTTTAAACTGCGAGTATCCGTTTCCGCCGTTAAACATGTAGTTATTAAGCGCAATCTTGTAGTATTTATCGTTTTCAAGCTCAGAACCGTTGACTTTTACCTCTGAAACCCTGTTTCCGGGTTTTATAATTGTTAATCCGTCATCAGCAATGAGTTGCGGGGAATTATCTTTATTGATTGTATACTCAAGCCCGATACTTTGCAGGAAGCCGCCATTTTCTCTCGGGTAAAATCTTGAGCTGGTTTCAAGAACTGACTTTAAATCCCTGCCTTTTAGCTCCAGGGTTATTATAGTGTTTTCAAACGGGTAAATCTCAAGCACATCAGCTGATGTAAGGCCTCCAGGCGTGATGGTTCTTTGTAATCTTAGCCCGCCGGCATTTTGCAATACCGCGTCTACCTCCGGGAACCTGTATTTAATAGCTTTTGTAACCAGGTTTCCCTGTTTAACCAGAGCTGTTCTTGCGTTATGGCCTTCGTCCCCTATAGAAACAGTTAATTCCCCGACTTTTTTGGTTTTATATTTTTCGATTTCCCTTGCTAAAACAGCGATTTTTTCCTGAATTACCGGGTCAGGTTTAATTTTAAAATCAACAGGAATAAGGTTATAGTAATAATTTTTAATTTCTTTATCTTTTATAGCTATGTCCAACCTGCCTAAATGGGCTCCAAATTCCCCGCCTTGAACTACCAGGGTCTTATCAGAGTTTTTATTAAAGATTTTTGGGTAGCTCAGAAGAGTATGGGAATGTCCGCCAATGATAACATCAATCTCAGGGATGCTTTTAGCAAGTTCAATATCCGCTGAAACTCCCATATGCGAGATTACGACTATTAAATCCGCTTGAAGGTTTATATCTTTAATTATGGCTTTTGTGGTTTCAATTGAATCAAGCACCTCAACGTTTTTCAGGTTATTGACCAGTGTTTTCAGGTTTTCAGCTATCAGGCCTATGAATGCAACATCCAGACCATTGTAATTTCTTATTATATAAGGCTTTACCATTTCCTGAAGCTCTTTATCCTCTGTAAATACAAGGTTTGCGCTTACAAATGGAAACCCGGAGTGTTTGACTATTTCTTTTGTAACGGATAAACCCTTGTCAAATTCGTGGTTTCCCAGAGTTGCTATGTCATAACCCGCGCTGTGCATTAACTTTACATCAGGTGTACCGTTAAAAATATTGAAAAACAGGCTTCCCTGGGCAATATCACCTGCATCAACCGTTATCACGTTTTTATTTGAGCTTTCTATTTTTTTTATCAGAGTTGCACGTCTTGCCATTCCGCCTGTCAGGTCTTTGTTTTTTCCGTACTTAAACGGCTCAAGCCGGCCGTGAACGTCGTTTGTATGTAAAATTGTCAGGTATTTTGTATCATCAAAGCCATTGATTTCATGATAAGCGTATCCTCCTGCACTTAGAAGGATTACAATGATCAGAACCAGTATATTCTCCCTATAAGTGAACTTTTTCATTTTTTAAACCTTCCTTAACACTTCCTGAATCTATCATATAAACCTTTTTATCTCTTAAATACTCTTCACTAAAGGCTGAAATGCTTGTTGTGGTAATAATTGTCTGCGTGGTTTCCTTTATTGATTTTAGCAAAAACTCCTGCCTATCGTTGTCAAGCTCGGCCAGCACGTCATCAAGCAGTAAAACAGGGCTTTCGCGGATGATTTCCTCAATAAGGTCAATCTCTGAAAGCTTTAAGGCCAATACAACAGTCCTTTGCTGCCCCTGGGAAGCAAAGTTAACCGCATTTTTACCGTTTATCATAAAACTAACATCGTCTCTATGAGGGCCTATGACTGTCTGTGTGCGTGCAATTTCCTCCATGCGTTTTTCCTTGAATATCCCCCGGAATCGCTCAAGAACCTCTTCAGGCTTGGGGATTTCATCGTTAGCAGCGTTGAAATCGCCTGTTATCCCTGATGAGTAGACTATTTTTAAATCCTCGTCGCTAAAAGAAATTTCCCTGTGCTTCTCGCGTGCTTTTTGCTGGATTTCTTTCAGGTACTTGCACCTAAGGTGGATAATATTGCTTCCGGCCACAGCTAACTGCTCATCAAGCACAGATAACAGCTCTTCCTGCGAAGGGGCAAGGGTTATAGTACATTTGAAATCTTTTAACAGGTTGTTTCTCTGGGTCCTTATGCGTGAATACTTGTTTAACCTGTCTTTATATGCGGGATAGACCTGGCCTATCGCATCGTCAAGCCATTTCCTCCTGTCAGAAGGCGATCCCCTCAGTAATAAAAGGTCTGACACACAGAAGTTTACGGTAAGCAGGTTCCCAAGAAATGTTGAGAACTTTGTTTTTTTTAACCCGTTAACTTTGAGGACTTTTTGTTTTGGAGGGTTTATAAGGATTTTCAGCTCAATATCAGCGCCGTATTTGGTTATATCAGCTTCTATAAGGCAATGTTCGCAGTCCCATTTCATAACTTCGCTATCGCTGCCTGCCCTGAATGAGGATAGCGTTGCAAGATAATGGATTGCCTCCAGTAAATTGGTTTTGCCCTGGGCGTTTTTGCCTACCAATAGGATCTTGTTGCCCTGAAAATCAATTTCACAGCTCTCGTAGTTTCTGAAATTTATTAATTTTAATTTATTTAAAAACATTAGATCCGTCGTAATTTTTTATGCGCAGTCAGGCTTCTTAACTTTAACGTATAAATATTATAACCTTATAAAAAACCAAAAAGCCGCATTTTTTAAAAACACGGCTTTTTGGTTTTAAATGTCAATACTTATTTTGATAGAGTTATTTTTAACTATTATCCCCCCAGCCCCAATCTACATCCTGCGGACATATTGGTGCGCCTTTCTGAGAACAATAAGAAGTGGAGCTATTACTAGGAGTAGTTACATCATCAGGCCAGCTACCATTTTGATTACTATCGTAAATTTTTACGGGGGGGGTTGGGCTTTCTTTCTCTACTGGTTTATTCTCCCCAAATGATAATCTTTGATTTCTGTTAGCTGCATTTAAAGATAAGTTTGCACAAGGTGTAAAGCTTCTGATTTGCATAATTTTTCTCCTTTAGTTTAAAGTTTAATATACATTACTACAAGAACCCTAAAAATTCAAAATTGATTATGAAATATATGAATTTTTGTTTATTTAGTTTAAATCTTCTTACAGCTTGAAAAATTTAAGTTAATTTTTCTTAACATTTGTTTTATACGTCATTGCAAAGCATCATAGCATCTGTGAATTATACTAAAATGAGCGGCGCTTCCGGGTGAACAGGTTAGATTGGCTCCACAAGTTGGTTTTATCGCTTTATTACTTTGCTCCACAGCTTGCAATGACGTTACAAAATTTTTTATGATATTCTGTATTTACCGGTGAAGCGGCAGCGAGAGCCCGGACTCATTCCGGATTAAAGGGTAACTTTCTGCGGCAAATATGAAACAAGCCAGAAAATACACCAGAGGTTTAATATTATGGGTATAGATTTTAATGATTTGATCTTCGGGAAAAACGATATACGCGGAAAAGTGGGCGAGGATATCACCCCTGAGCTTTATTACAATATAGGAAGAGCTTATGCTCAGTATATGGAAAAGAAAAGCGGCTCATCTTCAGCTGGCAAATGGGTCAGCGTAGGTTATGACGCCAGGAAGCATTCCCCGGAACTATCTGACGCGCTTATTAAAGGCCTGGCGCAAAGCGGTGTAAATGTTTATGATATGGGGCTTTGTCCTACTCCTTTAGGGTATTTTTCAGAGTTTAATATCCCCGGACTTCAGGCGGCTTTGATTGTTACAGCCAGCCATAACCCCCCTGAATACAACGGGATCAAAATGACTTATGAAAAAGTAATCCTGTCAGAATCCGAGCTTGCCGAGCTAAGAGAGTTTACCCGGAGTGCTGATTTTCCTGAATCACAAACAAAGGGCGAATATAAAAAATACGATATTATTTCCGAATACATAAACACATACCTGAAAGACTTTAAAGGAGCAGGAAAGGGCTTAAAGATAGTTACAGACAGCGCAAATGCAACAGCAGGAGTTGTTGCGCCTGAATTATACAGGAAAACGGGTTGTGAGGTAATTGAGCTTTACTCGGAGCCTGACGGGGATTTCCCGAACCACCACCCTAACCCCAGTGATCCTGAAACCCTTGAGGATTTAAAGGCAAAAACCATTGAAACAAAGGCTGATTTTGGGATTGCGTTTGACGGTGATTCTGACAGGATCGGTATAGTTGATAATAAAGGGGCAAGTTTAGCCGGGGACCGGCTTATGATGATTTTTGCCCTGGATATCCTCAGCAAAACCGACCGGAAAACCCCGGCTTTTGTATCAGAAGTCAAATGCTCACAGCTTCTTTATGACACCATAGAAAAAAACGGCGGCCGCGCAATTATGTGGAAAACCGGCCATGGCTTTATAAAAAGTAAAATGAAAGAAGAAAACGCGCTTATGGCAGGAGAAATGAGCGGGCATATTTTCTTTAAAGACCGCAATTTCGGCTATGATGACGCTATTTACGCCGGGTGCAGGTTTATTGAGATTGTTGCCGGGAAAAAAGCAGATAACCCTGATTTTAGCGTATCAGAGTTCATAAACTCCTTCCCGCGGACATTTACCTCTGAGGAAGTGAGGATTCCCTGCCCTGATGAGCACAAATACAGGATAGTCCGGGAGTTACAGCAGGAATTTACTGATAAACCCGAAGGTTTTTGCAGCAGGATTGAAAAAGTTATTACAATAGATGGTGTAAGACTGGTGTTTAATGATGGTTTTGCCCTGATCAGGGCGAGCAATACCGAACCGGTGTTCACTCTCAGGTTTGAGGCCGGTTCACAGGAGAACCTGCTTAATTATAGGTCTAAAATGCTTGAAATTGTTGATAATAAACTGCAAAAAATCAAAACAGCCTTGTAGGGAAACTATGTAGGTCTTACAAATCCTGTTAACTTTGCGTTATCAAGGGTTACAGTCCTTTCCCTGACTGCGTCGCTTGTGTTGCCTTCAACAGTGTTTATAGAGCCGTCCGGGTTTACTCGTGTAACTATACCTGTGTGAGAAGCCCCGTTGCTCTTATAGATAATAACATCGCCCGGCTGAACATTTCCTGCTGCCTGGTCTTTTGAAATAAACCTGTTATTTTTTTGCCCCCAGTCAAGAATTCCCTGAACGCTGGCCTGGTGTCCCCATGGAGCTCTGCCTCCGTTGGCCTGCTCAAACGCCCAGCTCACAAAATGAGCGCACCATGGGTCATTTGCTCCTCCGCCATATCTGGTGTGTTGACCGCTACCTTCTGTCACCCCAACCTGGCTTAAAGCTGCATTAGCTGCCTTTACTCCAAGGGTGCTTCCCTGTATGGAACCCGGATTAACTGTATAATTTCTGTTTTGGTAATCAAATTCATTTGGGTTATAGCGTAACTGCGGGTTATAGCCCTGATTTGCAAAAAGATTATCTACACCAAAGACGTTATAAGCCTCAAGTGGATTATATGGCTTGCTGCCGTTTTGATAAGGGTTCTGCAGGAAAGCCATGTAGCTCTGGAAACTGTTGTTTTCTTTTCCGTCATCATACTTATCCAGAAACTGTTGTATTGCCTCATTCTGGAAAATACTTCCGTTTACTTGACCGTCATCGTTTTGGTCCAAGAAAAGAGAGAAAAATCCTAATAACGCACCCATCTCATTAACATTACCTTCTTTAGGCGCTCCTGATACTGTAATAACCTGATTTTGGCTAGCTTGCCACAATGGTAGTTGAAATCCTAAATGATTTGTCATCTTCCCTGGATGCCCCTCTCTATTTTCTAACCTGAGTAAACATAATTCGACAAATATTTTGCCGTACTATAAATTTACCTTCATTCTTTCTTATTTATATAAAAACAAATTATTTTAAAAAATTGCCAGAAGTTTTGAAAAAACTTAATATTCAAACTTTGCCGATGTATTCCGCTTTTCACTACAATGATTTTTATGTTTTTATTTATGCTAACTCAATACCTATAATGACAATCAGAGTTTAAAATTTTTTTACCGTTATCACAAGCGGATAAAACACTATATAATTTCTGTAATCATAAGCCTGCATTATGCATGACTTATCATATGTTTATTCAAGACTTGACATGCTACAAATCAATGAGATCATGTTATTTATGGACATGTAGCTATTTTTATCGTGTCAGCTTAATCTATGGGGTATTTTTTATATGAATAAAAAAATATGCAAGGCCTTTTCCCTTGTGGAAACTCTTGTGACTTTCCTGATAGTAGGCATAATATCAATTGCTGCAATGCCTTTGATGACAAAAATGGTTCAGAATAAAACGGGCGTTGATAAAAACACAATAAAATGTATAAACGAAATTTCTGTAGAGTGGTATAAAACCGACGGTACTACAGAGCTTCCCTCCGAAAACACAGTGTGCTGGGCTGCGGTAACAGATATTCAAAATAACAGGGGCAGAGCTTTGGAAACGGCAAAATGGTATGCAGACAACGAAGCAGATTCCCTAAAAGTAACAGCTAAAAAACTACTCAGGGCAGCCTGTGATTATGGGGGAGAAAAAGCCTGTGATTATTTCATAAATGATTGCTGGAAATCAGGCAGTGATTCAATACCTTACTGCGATGATGAGGCTAATTTCCTGGATTTAACATATTACCTGCACCAAGACATAGATATAGATGCAACTCAGGGTGGAATATATATAAAAAAAGAGATGGAAGGTTTACTTACCAAAAACATAACAAATCTTTTAGAAGAGGTAAAACATTCCTGTTCTAATAACCAGAAACCTGAGCCTGCCCCGCAAAACTTGGGAGATAATATAGCCTGTGATTTATTGGATTTAAATATAGCCTGGTGGATACAGCAGTGTAACAGCGGCAATGCGTTTGCCTGTAAGTATTGTTATGATAATCAATACAACAGGAGCTGTCATGAGGTAAAATCAGTCTGGAGCGAAGCTGATAACGTAACTTATAGGCTGACTGCAAAAGGTGACCCTGCAGAGTCCGGTAATACCCCTGTAGAAGTAAACTGCAATATGACAAATCTTGCTTCTGCGGCAGTAAGCGGTTGTAATTTCCTGGTTTCCGGGGATTGTGAAGCGGGGTATGATAATGATTATAACAGAAGCTGTGTACAGATAAAAACAGAGTGGGACGGAGCCGAAACAGGAGATTATAAACTCACTGCAAACGGAGATCCCGGAGCCCCTGATAATGAGCCTACAATAGAAGTTTATTGCAATATGACAAGCAAGGCCAGCGCGGCAATAACAGGTTGCGGGTATAATACCGCTGCGCA
>JANQEB010000058.1 GCA_028278605.1 Candidatus Gastranaerophilales bacterium | reverse complement strand
TTAGACCCAACTTCAGGTAGTATAGATTGCCATTTCATGGCTAATAGGATGCTAAATACTAATGCATCTGCAAGCTCCGTATTATTTGATGTAGGGGCAGTTGGAACAGCGAGATGTTATGTTGATGCTAATTATATAGATGGTGGTAACGGTAAAGTATATAACGCTGATAGTAGTTCAGAATTAGTAATTAATACTAATTACTTTGATGAAGCTGTAGCATCTACATCCTCTGGTGGAGCGCGTGTGACATTAAATATATTGCGCGACCAATCTAATAGTGATAATGCAATTCATAAAAATGAGTTTGGTGGTGTTACTAATACCATTCGTAGCACCTATCAATATGACTATGTGGTAGGAACAGATACGCCATTAAGTATTAGGTCTACAGGGTCTCATATTACAGCTCTTAGAGGGCCTACGCAGACATATACTAATCTAAGCACTACCCCATTAGCTACATATACTTTTGATACACCAGGGGCTTATATCGTCACCTTAAAAGCAGGTCCTTCTGGTAATACTAATACCTTCTTATTATTTGTTGATGAATCGGTAACAGCAGTACAGTATATTTATAATAAGCAGCTGGAGAATAATGGGACCGTGACCCAATCAGCTGTAACTACTACCATTACCTTTGGTATTAACATTAATGGTGAGGCATTTACTTATAATTTAGTTATTACCGTAGCGACGGGTGCAGCTACATTAGCAGCTAGTGGCGCAACAACTGGGGATACTGTATTTAGCGTGATCCCACTTTTGAGAAATTAGGATATTTATGAAAAAAATTGAATATGATGCATACGCTCTTGTATTAGGGCCGTGTGCGCAAGAATTGGGTATGGGTAATGGCTAATTTTAACGAAGCATTTGAAATTATTTTAAAGCAAGAAGGCGGTTTTAGTGACTCCTCATTAGATAAAGGGGGTGCCACAAAATATGGTATATCACTTAGATTTTTATCAAAGTTAGGTATGTTAGGTGATGTTGATAATGATGGCGATATTGATGTAGATGATATTAAACTATTAAATGTTAGCGATGCCGAAGAAATCTATAAAAAATACTTTTGGAAGCAGTTGGATGGCATTAATAGTCAAAAGATTGCTAATTTTATTTTTAGTATTGCTGTAAATGCTGGCAATAGGCGTGCTGGAATTATTGTCCAGCATTGTATCAATAAATACAGTAATCATAATCGCGTTATAGTTGATGGCGTTATTGGTTCTAAAACAATTACTGCAATTAATGAGTCAACAAATATAAGTTTCTTCTGCTCATTGCTAACATTAGAACTTATAGATTTTTATCGTGGTATTGTGAACAATAATCCGAACCAAAATATATTTTTATTAGGTTGGCTAAATAGGGCTTTTGACTGTTTGCTTTGAATAAAGGAGTATTTTATGGGTGATTCTATATGGGGTAGTATAAAAGGTATTATTGGTGCTGTAGCACCTGCAGTAGCTTCCGTAATCGGAACTCCTGTAGCTGGAGTAGCAGTGAAAGGGTTATGTAATATATTAGGATTAAATGAAGATGCTGGACCTAAAGAAATAGATAGCGCTCTTCAAAATGCCTCACCTGAGACTTGGCTTAAAATTAAAGAGCTTAATGCTCAAACAGAAGTTGAACTTAAGAGGCTCGATATTGATTCCAAAAAAATAGATCAAATGGAAAGCTCAAGTGCTAGAAGTCGCGAGGTAGAAATGGCAAAGTCTGGATTTAGAGATTTTACGCCATCGTTTCTTGCTATATTTCTCACGGTTGGGTTTTTTGGATTATTATTCTTGCTAATGTTTGTTGATCTTGATCCAGATGTGCGTGGCATTATAGATATTATGCTAGGCTCTCTAGGCACAGGATTTATTACAATGCTTAATTATTATTTTGGATCATCTTATTCATCGTCTAAGAAAGATAAATACTTGGCGGGGAAAAATAATTAATGTAGGATATTTGCTCTATTATTAGGCAGTTAATTGATATATATTAAGTACTTATATTAATTAACTGAGGATAAATATGAAAAAATTTATTATTAAAATTTGCAAAAAAATATGGAATAACAGCGTTTATATATTAGCATTATCTTTGCTATCATCCTTGGTGGTAGGATTTCTAGCTTATATTATCCCCTCCCACACAGCTAGTTTTATTGAGACCTTAAGCGGTATATTAGTATTGCTAATATTAACCGCCACTATTGTTTTTCTATGCCATAAGCACGATAAAAAAACGCTCGTTCAGCATAATTTAAGTATTTTTGGGTTGAGCTATCTGTGGATGGGATATTTTTTGTATCTCGTTTTTAACATGGAGGCGATAAAATTTGCAAGCTCTAGCTCCATTTTTGATATTGGAACAGGAGTATATGTCTGCGTAGGCCTCATAAGAGCTGTAATCGCACTATTTTTATGGGTAAAACATGACCGAAAAAAAATCAAAAGACAGCGTCCTAACAAGCATTAGAAATGCTAGTGCAGTAATCCTAGCGGCGGCAGGCTTAGTGTGGGGCGCAGCACATGAGATTCACAGAATCGGAGCAAATGAAAACCGCTCTATGGAGAATCGCATTAAAATAGACAAGGTGGCTGATGCTATCCATAAGCGCAATGAAAAAATAGACGATAAACTTTCTGATATCCTAGTACAAGTAACTCGAAACGGCCTAAAAAAAAATAGTTGACAAATTCTCTCTATAATCTACAATAGATTACGCTAATAATAGCAAATATCTTACAAATAGGAGAGAAAAAATGAAAACAATACTCATAGCTTTGGGATTACTGCCCCTAATTTCTTTTGGTGGCATAAAATATACAAATATTAATGATGGATATCATCAAGTAATACAAGGGCAAACTTTTGAAGCGATTGCTGATGAAAGCATATCAGCCAATAATATTCCTGATGCTCCAAACATTGAATGCAATACAGTAGATAGTAGTAAAATTGATCAAGTGAAAGTAAAATGGATAATGACAGTAAATAATTATGATTGGAGCTATACGCAAACAACCTCTAATTTTATGACCTGGAAAATCTTACCTCCTAGCTCTGGAGTTTATAAAATTGATATTAAAGGGGTTATTGATAATAGTAGCTATCAAGGACCATACGCGTATATTATATGTCGAACGATGCCTTAAAGTTTCTCAACGATTATTTCGACATAATCACGTTCAGCATATCTTTTCGATATGCGTAATACAGAACACCGGCTATCATTTACTAATAAGTGGTAGCCTTTGTTTTTTACATCTTTACTCCCACCCTTTTATTATGTAGCCATAATTTTTTAAGCCGTTTATGACTTTTTTATCGATAATATTTACAGTAATCTCGGGGTAATATTTTGCCATCCTACGGAGAGTAGTCTTTGATCGCTGGTCCATCCAGCCTTTTACTTCATCATAATACGGTTCGCCTTCAACCGGAAATATCTTAAAGTCTGGTTTGTAAGACCGCACACCGCGCCTTATCTTTTCAAACCAAAATGTATCAACCTCATATTTCCAGTCCATTATCTCTTTATGTTCTTTTTTCCATTGGAGATATCTGGCGTAATTAGCTTCCCATCTACTCCTAAAATAATGCCTTTTATCTCCTATTTCGCGCCATCCCGCTTTCCAAGAACAATTTCTTCTATTGGCGGGAGTAACTCCCGACCCTCCCCATTTTGCTATTCTACCCTTATAGTATTTTTCTAACATTTCTTGCTTTTGCTTAGTGGAATAGTTATTCCAGCGTTCTTGACCAATTCTTGAAAATTTTTCCCTTGTTTCTTGGGAATGCTTCTTCCCTTTCATCCCACGTGGGTGAGGATTTTCTTTATACCATTTTTTAGTGCGTGCGGTTCTAGCCTCTATTGATGGCTTGCTATCCTTGCGTTTTGCATTAGAAAGACCTAGTTTATGCGCAAATCGGCTTATATTTGCTTTGCTCTTCCCTAGAGTATTGCATAGACTATTCAATATACCATCACCGCTTGAAAAACCTTTTTTATATGTATTAAGGATTAATTGCTTTTCCTCTTCAGTAAATTCTTTTGGCCGCAATATAATTCCCATTTTCTTTAGACGTTCATGAACTGATTGACCACACATGCCGCATTCTCTTCCGGTCTTCCAAATACTGCCTGTTTTATTGTATGAATCTAAAATCTCTTTATCTGTGGCTTTTTTTGTGCGCTGGCATCTCGGCTGTCCTTTATTATTCTAATTGTCCCTATAGCGGGGTTTACCCAGAATTTAGTATTATTTGGTACAGGTTTGCCTTCGATTGTTAATTTTATTTTTTCCATGTTAAATGATGTCACTTTTACTTAGCGCATGCTCTTTCTCCATCCTTTTAATCTCCCGCTTTATATATTTTTCATCTTCATCGGAGCATAGTATTATTTCTGTTGCCGTAGGGACAAACATAGCGGCTGACCAATCAGAAAAAGCAATCTGCCAATTTTTAAGAGAGTCTCCTATATCTATATCTAGTTTATGAGAATATGGGTATGGGTTTATTATGAGCCGAATATTGTCTAAAAAGCACCGCTCATTATCCAGCTTTTTTAAAACGCCTATATAATAGTGATCTTTAAAAATAAATTTTACATGCTTACCCATAAAGTGTTCGAATTTTATTTCGTTCATTTTAATATCTCCTTAAGAGGAGGGCGCGAGTAAGAGAGAGAGGGGAGAGTCGCGCCCATTACATGCTTGCACGCTTATTATCATATGTTATTGTACTCA
The DNA here is from genome assembly GCA_028278605.1 of Candidatus Gastranaerophilales bacterium. Taxonomy (GTDB): domain Bacteria; phylum Cyanobacteriota; class Vampirovibrionia; order Gastranaerophilales; family UBA9971; genus JANQEB01. The sequence goes on along the minus strand of JANQEB010000058.1, from coordinate 28,193 downwards.
TGTCAAGCATAAAGCCCTTAGTTATTTAATCTCTAATTAATTATTATTAGACCTAGACTTAACCACAGATGCTCTATTGGATGACATTATTACAATATTCATTTAATATCTATCCTCATTTTATCATCAATTAGTTTTGCCCCCTCTATAATTACGCCGTTCTTCAGGGCATCCTTAATAAATGATTTACTAACCTCTCTTTTGACCCTAAAGCATTCATCAGGTATTAGTTCTTCGTCGATAATTTCGACACTTGAAGGGCATTTTTTTAATTTAATATCAAAATATGGAGAATGTATATGGTTAATGCCAGTTCGTTCCATATTGTCTAATAAGTACGATTTTACCGACTCAATTTGGTTTTGCAGGGCTTTTCGTCTTTTGGCTATGCTTGCTTCTGCTTCTTTCATAGCCAAGATGTCAGCTTCGATATTTTTAACAAAGCTTGAGACCGCAACCGCCTTGGTTTCAAAATCATCCTTAATGATTGACAATGTATCTGATATAACATCTTGAGTTATCTCATCTATAGAATGCAGTGTAGTTAATGCTTGCTGATATTCGTTTGCTATCTCATATAGTTTCATATTCCAATCCTCTTTTTATTGTAAATTTTCTTTTCTCATTTCAATTAACTTGTCCATTTCACGATAATAGTACGTATCAAATATGCCTGGACTACCTTGTTGTTGCCACTCAACATATCACACATTGCGTAAACGTTGCGATCGGGTCTTGGTATTAAGGTCCTTGTCTACCTCTAGTAGTATAGTTTTGGAAGGATTGATGTCTAAAGGTGTAACTATTATATCGACATTAATACCTTGCAGGTCCATGATGGCCGCTTTTTCGACCGTAGTGAGTTGAGGAGTTGCTACGCTTAAACTCATTGATCCGTCGACCCTGGAGCTACAACGCCCGACCGCTCCGTTAAATCTTATTGCTTTAGTCATTATTTATCCTAAAATGGGACGTCTTCATCTGTATATGCATTTTCGCCTTCTTCTTGTGGTGCAGTATCGCTAGATGGAACATATTTATATTTACATCCATCTCTATAGCCACCACAATAATAATATTCTTGCACACCCTTATTCTTCCACATCTTGCTTTGACATAATGGGCACTCTAAACCTCCATCATCGGCCTTATTGGGCATGATAGGGCTACCGCGGTCATCACATGTTTGTTGCGCTAGGGAGTAAGATTTATTCTGCGTAGCATTTGTTGCAGTTTGCGTCTTCTGTGTGACATTTCTAGGTTTTGTTTCATTATTACTGATTAAATCAATTTCATCATTCGCGACTATTTCAAAAGCATTCATATATAAATACCTTCTAGTGTATGTTTGAGATGCACCTACGTTTTGGGCATCATGTAGATTACTTACCTTTGCTAATCCTACTGGAGAATAAAATTTCACTATTTCTTCAGGCTTCTCGGAGTTAATTATTTTTAGGACGGCTGTTTTTCCGCCAAATGATATATTAGAGCAAAGTTTAGAGTTTTTCATAAGCTCTGTAATCTGCGGTAGAAAATCAGATAATTCAAAATATTTAAAACCTGAATGTTTATTAAAACCTGACTTGCTAAGCTTCTTCTTGCTTAGCTGATACCTGACATCTTGTAATTTTTCATAAATATTCATATTATACACCCCTTATATCTGCGTAGTTTTGAATGGCTTCTACCTCGTACCCATGGTAGCTTTCGTGCATTTCTTTTTCAAGTGCCCGTCTTTCATTTTCAATATTGTACGCCTCTATTTCAGATACAAGCTTTAAATGTTCATTTAAATTTATTGATTCATAAATATCAACCATCATCAATCCTCCTATCTATTAGAAAACCCATTGCTATGACTATATATCAATACTGCAACTATAGTCATAGCTCTGGACCTACTCTCTCCCCACCTTTGAGTTCATCTTCACTTCAATCCTTCTTTTTCTTTTAGTTCATCCCTAAATTGTTTAACCTTAAGATATTTTTTTTGGTCTACGCCATACCAAAAATTCATTAATCTATTCAAATTATATAATCTTGTTTGCATTGTATTAATACTTATCCATACTTTCATAATAATAACCTCCTTTTAAGTTAGTGGTCACATGTTAAAACAATAAAAATATAATGTCAAGGGTTTTTTCAATATTTTTTAGTAGAAAAGTCTTGACGTGAGTATAATAGTATATTAAGATGCGTTTATCAAAAATATTTGAAATAGGAGAATTATTATGGAAAAGATGGAAAAAAATGACATGGGAACTCTATATGAAGCGATGCGTAATAACTACGCTTTGTCGCAACTATACTTAGAAATATTAGGCAGAAAAATTAAACAAAGAAAGGAGGAAAAGGTTGAACGATAAAGACAGAAAAGAGGTAAGCGATTTAGCGCAGGATATATTAGATTTATTTAATATTGCACAGTATGATCCAGACATTACTGTTGTTGCTACTATTCATGCATTAGTACAGTTATTTGCTCACCTAAAAATAGCGGGGGTTTCCAATACAGATATGATTACAATAAAAAATGATACTCTTAGTACGCTAGAAGAGGGATTTTGTATATTGCTTAATACTGATATATCGGAATTAAAAAATGAAGATAACTAAGAGATGGCTTAAAAAGCATAATGCCTGCAAAGAAGGCTTAGAGTGGTTTGAAGATCATACTCTAACCAATATTGAATATGGCGACCTAATTAAGATGCTTATTGAAGAGGGTATGTTCGATGAGATTTGGTGGCTGCTTTCGCATCTGTTAAAGGGTAGAAGCCGAGTAAATTGGGGATGCTACTGCGCAAGGTTAGTGCTACCTATCTGGGAGGAGAAAAACCCAGAAGATAACAGTCTGCGTCATTGTATCGAAGTGGCTGAGAACCCAGAATCCACATCAGAAGAACTGAATGATGCTGATTCTGCTGCTTCTTGGGTTGCTGATGCTTCTTCTTGGGCTGGTTATTGGGATGCTTCTGCTGCTTATGGGATTGCTTCTGCTGCTGCTAAGGCCGCTTTTTGGGCTGCTTATGCTGCTTCTGCTGCTAAGGCCGCAGGCTGGGATGTAGTAGAAATTAAACAAAAGATGATCGATAAAGCGTTACAGTTAATTAAAACACAGGATAATGAGGGTTAATAATGAACAATAAAAAACTAAAACTTACATTTAAACAACTATATAATAACTACCATATACCTCAATATTTAATGGCTGATGCTATAGGATTGCATTCAAAAACTGTTAACGGTTATGTGCGTATCAATAGACAGCTAACCGAAGGGCAGGCTCTAGCCATATTTAGAGCTGTAAAGCGTAAATACCGTGCTGCTGAGTGTGTTATACAGCGTGCGCTTAATGAGTTTAGGAAGAATGATGAAGATAACTAAGAGATGGTTAGAAGGACATAATGCCTGCAAAGAAGGGTTGAAGTGGTTCAAGACTAAGAACCTAAAGAGCATTGAACACGAAGAGTTGATTAAGCTCCTAGCTAAAGATGGTAGGTTCAATGAGATTTGGTGGCTGATTGTACATCTGTTGAAGGGCCGAATCTTAGTAAATTGGGGATGCTATTGTGCAAGGCTGGTATTGCCTATCTGGGAAGCAGGAAATCCAGATGATACCAGTGTGCGTCATTGTTTAGAAATAGCGGAGAACCCAGAATCTACATCAGAAGAACTGATGGATGCTGCTGCTGAGGCTGCTGCTTTTGCTTCTGCTGCTTCTGCTGCTTCTGCTGCTTCTGCTGCTTTTGCTTCTGCTGCTTCTGCTGCTTATGGGATTGCTTCTGCTGCTGCTAAGGCCGCTTTTTGGGCTGCTTATGCTGCTTCTGCTGCTTCTACGGCTGCTATTCAAGCAGGCTGGGATGTTGCGGAAATTGAGCAAAAGATAGTAGATAAAGGTTTAGAGTTAATTAAACAACAGGACTAGAAAAGGTATAAAAAGGGTGGAGCAGAGAATATTATTGCAGTTAACGGTGTTAAATATCAAAGAATTTAGTGGAATTTAAACCTTAAGGAGTAACTAATGACTAATGCAAATATTACTAATATAATGAATATATTAGCAAGCAAACTTAATGTTCCTATCCATATGATATGGCAAGCAGCTATACATAAGGTTATTTTTGATGGGTGGCTATACATAGTATTTTCTTTATTATTCTTAATAATTAGTAGCGCGTCATTCATAATAGGGTATTTTTTAAAAAGGTCTCATGATGATAATGATTGGCTTATAGTTGGGGTTGGATTTGGAATGTTTTTCTTGATTATATGTATTGTATTTTTTATCAGTGGGTTAGATAATCTATGTAATACTCATTACGTAGCTCTTCAATATATTGCAAGCTTATCTAATGGGTAAATATCCCACAAAAACTGACTAATAAATCCTATATTATTTAGATTGTAGTTTTTGTAAAATGGGCTTTTTTGAAGGAGGAAAATATGCCGGAAATTAGAGATTGTAGTAACGTTGAAGAACTAAAAAAAATTAGGGAGTCTATCAATAAAAACTCTTTAAAAGAAGCGCGTAACTTATTGATTGCTATAAATAATCACCAATATTTATTAAATCATTATAATGCGCATTTAGAAATAAAAGCACATGGTACTTGTAGTAGATATATGATCGTTAGGGTTGGTAAGCATTGTACTATGCCTCTTAGTCGATATCTCGATGGAGAGCAGGTTTTAGACTTTCTTTCTGATTTTAATGAATCTCTTAATAATTACCCTAAATTTCGAGATTTAAAGAAAGCAGAGATGTCTAAGAATAATGATGATGAGTAACGTTAAAATATAAAAATAACTAATTGAGATATAAGGATTTTTATGTGCAAAATGAAAGAAAAAGGTTATGTTACTATGGAGCGCGTACTAGCTCAGGACAAAAATTTGTCGTTTGGAGCATTAGGTTTGCTTTGTGAGTTACTTGCCTTACCGCCAGAATGGGATATTAGAAAAAAGAGTTTTGAGCGTGCAAATTGTGGTCGAGATAAGATAAATAATTTATTTGCTGAGCTTGAAAAATCTGGGCATCTACGAAAAGAAACAGTACGTGACGATAGTGGCAAGTTCAATAAAACAAAATGGGTGATAAATCACGATAAAAATTTATCCATGAACGGGAATACCGTTGACGGTAAACCAGTTACTGGAAACCCGCAGCTATATAATAATAAATATATATATATATATAATCAAAAAGAAAAAAGAAATACTAAAGAAAAAAGAAAAAGTTTAAGCGACGAGGAGTTTACTGGATACCGTGCGCTTTATCCTGCTAGAAGTGGAAGCATCAATGCCGCAGGGGGTAGGCGCAAGTTGAATGAATTGCTTGCTAGCGGGAAATATACCGAGGTGCAGTTGAAAGATTGCATACTTGCCTACCAGAAGTATTGCGATAAATCTGGAATTACTGGGACTGCTTTTGTTATGCAGATGAGTAAATTTTTTGGGCGAGATGAACATTTTTTGGAAAACTGGAAAAACTTCAAGGAGGTTAAGGATGCTAGAACACCAAGAGTCGACGCAAGATCAAGATTACAAGAAATCGAGAGATCAAAGGGCAGGTGCGTACATTCTCAAGGAGTTGCTAAAAATTTATGAGACGTACAATAATGCTTGTAGCAAAGACAGAGCACCGGAAGAGATCGACGAAGTTTTGGGCCGAGAACGCGACAAATGGGCTAAGGCAGCCTCAACATTAACGGATAAGCAAGTTATGATAGCGATAGAGTATTTTAAAAATAATTATTCACAAAACAATAACTGGGTTCCAAATGAACGAAGATTTGTTTACAAAGCCCATGGGTTGCTAGATAACGAGGATGCATTTATCCAGCGTGCATACGACCATCCATCGTTTGCTGTGCGTAAAGCATTTAATTCTGTGCCGTCTTACGAGCGTAAGCATTACGACGAGAAAACATTGCGGAGAGCATTTTTAGCTCGGTATGAGGATATATGCAATAAGATTATTGCTGGTAAGATTCAAGAAGAGCCAATTGTGAAGCGGTTAGAGGTAGATCAGTTGCCTGCTACAAGTAGATTGTCAAAGGAAGAGCAAAGAGCAATCCCAGGAGTTAAAGAGGCGCACGCGGCTTTTGTAAGTAATTGTAAAAAATTGTATGGTGGTGTCTGGGGGCATGCTGTAAATCGTAAATGAGGAATTAAAAAATGAAGATAACTAAGAGATGGCTAGAAGAGCAAGATGCCTGCAAGGAAGGTTTGGAGTGGTTTGAAGCTAGGAAGCTAAAGAGCATTGAACACGAAGAGTTGATTAAGCTTCTAGCTAAAGAGGGTAAAATCGGTTGGATTTGGTGGCTGATTTCGCATCTGTTAAAGGGTAGGAGCTTAGTAGATTTTGGATGTTACTGCGCAAGGTTAGTGCTACCTATCTGGGAGGCAGAGAACCCAGAAGATAACCGTCTGCGTCATTGTTTAGAAATAGCGGAAAACCCAGAATCTACATCAGAAGAACTGATGGATGCTGCTTCTACTGCTTATTGGGTTGCTTCTACTGATTATTGGGCTGCTAAAGGTGCTGCTAATGCGGCTGCTAAGGCTGCTTATTGGGCTGCTAATGGGGCTGCTTATGCTGCTTATTGGGCTGCTAAGGCTGGGATGTAGTAGAAATAAAGCAAAAGATAACAGATAAAGGTTTAGAATTAATTAAACAACAGGAGAATGAGGAGTAATTTATGTACACAGAAAAAGGAGGAAAAGATGGCAGACGATAAAATAGAAATATTAGCTGAAATTATAATTGATATTATAAACGGCGATACCGGGATAGGATACGCTAGTCCACTTGGTGAAAAAGCGATTAAAAAATTAAAGGAGATGTTACATGAGCAGTAAAGCAAAAATTAGGTGGTTATGGGTGGCTGCAGCCATGATTATAGTGTCATTTAGTATTATTTATCCAGTTCTAGCATTTTATGGCTCTGGGGTGATAATAATGTTTGCAGTTCTTGCTGCATGCCTAGAGATTACAAGTTTAATATGGGTTTGGTCGTTGATTGATATCGAGAAATTTAAACAGAAAATAGATAAGGAAAAAAGTATGAAGAAAATTAATGAGATGATTGCTGTTAGTCCGGAAGTAAAAAGTTATGATCCGAGTCCAGAAATAGATAATTTACGTAATACAATATTGTGGCCAAACGTATTTTTAGAACGATATCATGTTTATCACCGTAATAGCGATGCATACGTGAGAGAGGAAGATTTTGAAAAATTACTTGATAAATTTGATGGGCTTGGAAAGAAGTTTAAAGAGTCCCAAGAAATTACATTTACACCTGAAATAGTAGCTCAATATATAGCTGACAATGATCTCAAAGTCGAACAGAAGGATGGATCAATTAGAATTTACAAAGAAACACCTAAATTTGAGATTGATGTGCGTATAACTAAAGGAGAAAGCAATGAAAAATAAACCTGATGTTATAAATAAATATGGTGAAAATTATTATTGCCTCACTCATCAAAAAGATACAAAACTAATAGATATACCAGTCTTGAGGTCATCTTCTAATATATCAGAAGACAATAAGGTGGTGACTCACTTAGGCTTTTATGTCTATGATGTCGAATGGAATAATATATGCTATGTTCCTAAAAGCTGTTATAGTGATCTATTAAATGAGCTTAAAAAAACGGTAGAAACCGGAAAAGATTTAATAGTGAAATATGATGAGCTAAAAAAAGAATCTAACGAATTACGATCTAAGTTAGACGATATATGTAAATTATTAACACCTGAAATAGTGGCCCAATATATATCAGATAACGATCTTAATGTTGAGCAGAAAGGAGGTATAACGCGTATTTTCAAAGAGTCTCCTAAATTTGAGGTTGATGTTAGCGCTAGTAAGGGTTAATAATGAAGATAACTAAGAGATGGCTTAAAAAGCATAATGCCTGCAAAGAAGGAATAGATTGGTTCAAAGCTAAGAATCTAACCAGCATTGAACATAAAGAGTTGATTAAGATGCTTGTTGAAGAGGGTAAAATCGGTTGGATTTGGCTGCTTTCGCATCTGTTAAAGGGTAGGAGCTTAGTAGATTTTGGATGTTACTGCGCAAGGTTAGTGCTACCTATCTGGGAGGCAGAATATCCAGATAATAGCACTGTACGTCTTTGTATCGAAGTGGCTGAGAACCCAGAATCTACGCGTGAAGAGCTGAGAGAGGCTGCTAAGGCTGCTTATCGGACTGCTAGGGCTGCTTATTGGACTGCTAGGGCTGCTTATTGGGCTGCTTATGCTGCTTATCGGGCTGCTTGCTGTGCTGGTGCTTCTGCTACTTCTGCTGCATCTTGGGCTGTTTCTCAAGTTGCTGAGGATTCTTATTGGGCTGCTAAGGCCGCAGTATGGGATGTTGTGGAAATAGAGCAAAAGATGATAGATAAAGCGTTAGAGTTAATTGAACAGCCGGAGGTAAAATAATGGCAAGAATTAAATTGCTACCAGATAACTACAACTTGGAAGATACAGGAATGCTAGTTACTATTGGCAATCAACGCTTTATCAACGAATATGACGCTGAAGTATTATTATCACTGCTAAAACATGCTAATTATGTTATTGATGAGCTAGAGGCTGATAACCAGGATTTGGGGGCTAAAATTGAAGATTTAAAGTATAAGCTTGGCCAAAGTAATAATATGCAAAAACAAGCAAAAAGAAAAAATAAGAGTAAAAGCTTGACAAAGGTATAAAATAAGATATAATGCACTACGGAAAACATAGTAACATATTTTTATTTTCTTTCATTTTATAATATATAATCCTTGTTGAACCCCAGACCTAAAAAATCTGGGGTTTTTATATAAGGCAACCTAATTAAAGCTAACCGCTATTCCCTTTAATAACAATTTCGTAAGTAAATAAATTTTAATTGGTATCTACGTAACTACGTGTTAGCTCCTATGACACAATATTTTTTTGTGTTTATCGGCCCATATGGTATTATAGGAGTTCTTATAAGGAGGGGGAATATGAATAATTTCGGAACTAGAGAGGGTGAGAAATGGTATATTCGTGGACGGTATAGAGCTACAGGTGAATGTTTGGAAATTGTTGCTCATAGGCCAGACTATGACTTTCCTAGCGACATTATGACGCAGTTAAAAAAAGACGGCTGGGAGGTAAATATACTTTATAGGGTATACGATAATTTCGCAATAATAGAGTGGGATGAGGATGAGAAAAAATGGGTACAACCTCCGCGCATTGTAGAGGAAATAACAATTGATGAGGAGGGAAAATGACTGGTAATGTGCAAGCACACTCAATTAAATCCATTGCATCTATAAAATAACTGTGCAATAATTATCTCTTCTAGTATAATTTAAGGAATAGTTATCCTATGTTAGATAAGAAATCTGATGCTGATATAGGCAGGCCAACAGCATATAAAGATAGTTTTTGCGAAGAGATCGTAGAACATATGCGAGAAGGGGGTAATGGTATAACCTTTGCAGCAAAGCATAATGTTACTGAAAGAACATTCCGTAATTGGGTTAATGCACATGAAGACTTTTTTCATGCTTATAGTCTAGGACAAACACTATTAAAGGGCTTTCTTTATAAAAAGCTTGTTCAATATTTAGTAGATAACCCAGGAAAAGGTAAGCTAAATGGTCATATATTTAATAAGATTATGAAAGCATCATTCGGTAATGACCAGACATCGATGACGTACTTAAACAAAGACGTTATGTCACAAATTAATCTTGATTCTGAATTATCAATTGTTGAAAGAACAACTAATATCAATAAAGCTGTTAACGACGGCATATTATCTTTAGAAGAGGGTGAAAAGCTTGTTAATCTCCTGAATAAGGAATCAGAAATTTATTGCAATGAACAATTGGCTCCTGTCGTAGAAGAACTAGAAAGGTTAAAGGCTAAGCTTAAGGAAAAATGAGACGAACCGCACTAATTAAAAAAGCTCAAGAGTTATTAAATGAATGCCAAGTTAGTCAATTACCGGAAGAAGAGCAAGCGTTAAGAAAAAAAGCAGAAGATTCTTTTTATGAGTTTGTAAAGCAAGCATGGCATACTATTGATCCTACCCCTTTTGTTGATGGATGGCATATCAAAGCTGTATGTGATCATCTTGAAGCTGTGTTTAATGGAAAGTTTAATAAGCTAATAATTAATATTCCTCCTAGGTTAGGTAAGTCTCTTTTAGTTTCTGTGCTATACCCTGCGTGGGTATGGATAAAAAAGCCACAGCATAGATTTTTGACTGGATCTCATGGTAAAGAACTAGCAATACGCGATACTCGTAAAAGCCGTCAAGTCATAAAATCACAATGGTATCAAAAATACTGGGGGCATATATTTAATCTATGTGGTGATCAGAACCAGAAATCTAGATACGAGAATGATAAAGGCGGTAATAGAACAGCTTTTTCTATCGGTGGATTATTAACTGGTGAGGGTGGTGATACTGTAATGATTGATGATCCTTTAGATGCTGATGACTCATTAAACACCAATGCTATTACTAATGTTAATGAATGGTATAGCTCAACTGTAACTACCAGACGTAACTTGCAATCAGAGAGATCATTTATTGTGATCATGCAAAGACTAAATAAAATGGATTTATCTGGTTATCTTTTAGAACATGAAGATGTTATTCATTTATGCCTACCGATGGAATTTGAGCTAGAACGCAAATGCATAACACCTATATTTGAAGACCCAAGAACTAAAGAAGGTCAAATAGTTTGGGATGCCATTACACCAGAAATATTGAATGAATTAAAAATTGGTCTTGGCCCAGTGAATGTTCCAGGACAATTACAGCAAAGGCCGGTTAGAGAAGGCGGCAATATATTTAAGGAAGATGACATTCAATTTTATACAGGCAATCCAGGTACATTTGATTATATCTTGCAGTCATGGGACACAGCTTTTAAGAAAGGTGAAGATAATGACTATTCAGCTATGACATGCTGGGGGAGAATAGGCAATAAGATTTATCTTATTGAGGCATGGCGTGGAAAGGTTGAATTCCCAGAGCTAAAACAGTTAGCGGATCAGTTCGCCATAAAGTGGAAGCCAAACATTGTGGTTGTAGAGGATAAAGCAAGCGGACAATCATTATTTCAAGAGCTAAGAAGAGAGTTTAAATACCCGATATTAGCTGTTAAACCACAGGGAGATAAAATAGCCCGAGCAAATTCTGCAACGCCATATTTCGCAACTAAAATGGTTTATCTTCCAAAAGACCAGGATTTAACAGAATATATACAAGAACTAATATCATTTCCTAATGATGTTCATGATGACTGGGTGGATTCAACATCTCAAGCGATAAACTTTTTAGCTACCGTTGCAAACACATCATCATTTGATCCAAAAGCATTTTTCCAGACTATAAAATATTAAGTTATCCACAGTTATTTAAAAGTTATCCACAAGTTATTCACAGATAGCACTAAAAGGTGGTATAATTATTTATTTTGAACCAAAGGGATAACGTAATGGCTAGAAAATCGCAAAAAACACTTGATAATGAAATTTTATCGCGCATTCAAAAGCGTGTATCGGAATGGTTTGAGTATTATTCAGAAAATAATCACCGCTTTAGAAAAACAATGGAATTTGTCTACTTAGAGGATGGGCAATGGACTGACGGAGAGATTAAAGAATATGATCTAGATCATAGACCTAGACTTACATTTAATATGCTCCCAAGATATATTACTAATTTATCAGCTGAGTTCGCGCAGAATACCCCTGATTTAGAAGTACGATCCGAGCATTTTACTGAAGTTGACCAACAATCAATAGATCTAATAACTAATATGACGCGACATATTTCTTTTGATTCAAGAAATGATGTTGTTTATCAGACCGCGCTAGAAAATGCTATTATTGGAGGATATGGAGCTTTTAGGATAGTTGTTGAGCGTGAAAAGGCTGGGAGCTTTCAGCAAGTACCAAGATATGAGTCCGTTTATGATCCCACAACTTGTTTCTGGGATCCTATTGCTAGACTTGTAGATAAATCTGATGGTAACTGTTGCGGAACAACTGTGACTATGTCAAAAAAAGAATTTAGTAATCGCTATCCCGGAGCGCAAATACCTGATGCAAGCGATTATCTTGAAAATTATGAATATTTTACTTGGGTCACTGAAGATCAAGTTACAGTAGTAGATTATTGGGAAAAAGTTCCTTTTAAAATAAAGGTAGCTCTATTAAATGATGGAAGTGTTATCGATGGAGATAATGCTGAAGAAATAGTTAAACAAAAGAATAAAGAATTAAATATCTTAAAGAAAAAGTTCCCGGGAGGCGATACATCCACTCCAGTTGATGAATATGAAATAGTTAAATTAGAAACTCACGAGGACTATAGGATTATATTTTATAGGGTATCTCGTACAGAAATTCTAGAGCGGTGTGAATGGGACGGAAAAAGACTTCCTATAATTTTTCAGGGTGGCAATATTAAATGGGTTAAAGGACGTGAAAGAACTTACGGATTAGTGGCATGGATGAAGGATGCCCAAAGATCATATAATTACGCTAGAAGTGAATATTTATATAGATTAAAGCTAACCAGGTTTGAGAAATTTTTAGTGACGCCAGAAAATATTGCAGGATATGAAAATGAATGGCGTAATCCTCATATTGCAAAATCAGCGTTGCCTTATAAAAGAGGCACGAATGGTGAAGTTCCAATTGTTATTCCTGCCCAAAGTATTGGAAATGATCTACAAGCTGAGATGAATAGATCATTAGAAGATCTACAGATGATTCCTGGAAGATTTGATCCTAATATGGGGGCACAAGGAAATGAAGTAAGTGGAATAGCAATAGCTAATCGTCAGCGTGGTGGAAATTTGAATGTGAAAGAGTTCTTCGTTAACGCAGAAAAAGCTATTGAATCTGGTGCTAGGGTTATTGTTGATCTTATCCCTAAATTATATGATTCAGAAAGAGTAGTTAGTATAACCACAAAAGATGGCAAAGAGGATATGATTCCTATTAACAGTGCAAATACCGCTCAAATTCCTGATAAAGAAGCATTTTTTAATGTTAGGGTTCAAGTTGGCTCTAGTTTTGAAATACAGCAGAGTGAAAATGCAGCTAAATTATTAGAGTTTGCGCGCAATAATCCACAGTTCGCACAACTTACTAGCGATCTTATTATTAAGAATCTTGATTTGCAGCAAGGACCACAACTTGTTGAGAGAATCCAGCGTTTTGGTATTCCTCAAATAGCTGCGCTAGAGGGATCAAAAGATCCAATAGTGATCCAGAACGCTCAAAAATCGCAACAAAATCCGCAACAAGAAATACAGCAGCAGATGGCGCAGTTACAAATTGCATCTCAACAATTAGATCTGCAGAAAAAACAGCAAGATATGATACTTGATCATATGTCAGCTCAAGATGACAGAGTAAAGGCAATGGCATCAAGAATAACCGCGCTTGCTAATATGCTAAATGCGCAGACTAATCAAGCTGAAGCAGCAGTAAAAGGAGTTCAGGAAAGTAGACGTATTCAGGCGGAAGAAGACAAAGCACAATTAGAAGAGCAGACACAAGTGTTAAAAACATTAACAACATTATCAAAAGGAGAACAGCAGAATGGCCAAATTAACCTCTAGAAGAAGAAAGGTATTAAAACTATCTCAGTATGGGTTGCCAAGTAAAGCAAAAAAAGGACCTAAAGGAGGTGCGCCACGAGGAGCATTTCCAATTCCAGATAAAGCTCACGCAATAAATGCTAAAGCAAGAGCTAGACAAGGATTTAATAAGGGAACTTTAAGCAGAACAGAGATGAAAAAAATCTTTGAAAGAGCTGATAGGGTATTAAGGAAATCTGGAGCAAAAATGATCACTACCCATGATGGTAGAAGAGTTAAGATTTAATTACTTGACTATGCAATATTAAGATGGTATATATAACTTATACACAAGTTATCCACAGCTTTATCCACAGGATGATTTGTGATTATAGATGACGTAGCAAGAACTACGAGCCGGGCGTGACCGATATTTAGACAAACACGGCCAATTTTTAGCGTGACTTTAAATTGAAGGAGAAAACATGAGTGATGAAGTTACAAGCCAGGATAATCCTGGCGAAAGTATTGAACAGGTAGAAGATAGTGTCGATTCTGCTTCCCCTGTTGAGACCTCAGAAGATAATTCTGAAAACGAAGAAGCTAAACTGTCTTCGGAAGATAAGATTATTTTTACGAAAGAAGAGTTTAATCGTAAAGAGGCTAAAACGGCGGCTAAAGCAGAAAGAAGGGCGCGTAGAAAACTTGAGGCTGAATATGCGCAGAAACTTGCACAGACTCAGCAAAATTCCGCACAGGGATTAGCACAGCAACAGGCTCAGCAGTCAATTGCTCCAAGTGCTGATCATATTTGGGATAATGTTTTAGGTTGGATACATAAAGATACTACTAGAGAGCAATACAGCTCTTTAATTAATTCTGCTTTGCAGGCGATAGAGCAACACGGTGTTCCTGGTACGACGGCAACTCAGTCGGGATATGAAGGAGGCAGTGTTAATCAATCACCAAATGTATCTAATAGTTCGCAGTATAGCGATCGACTCTTAGATCAAATTGATGATTGTGCTGTTGAGTTTGAGGATCTTGGCCCTGTATTGAAGAGTGTTAATATTTCGAAAGAAATGCTAGAAGCTGCGGCTTTAAGCAAAGGCGGAATAGAAGATCTCTACAAGATGGCTAAGGAAGATCCTAATGCTTTGTTAAATATTTCACGACTTGATCCTTATGAACAACAATCTAGAGTGCTGGAATTGCAGCAAAAAAGGAAGACTTCAGCAAAGAAGATCCCTTCTGCAACTCCACAACCGGAGCCATTAAGAAGTAATGGCAATGTTAAAAATGTTGATGAAATGAGCTTTTTAGAAAAGCAAAGAAGGAAACTAGCACAACAGTTTGATAGGTAGTTGTCTAAGACTTTTTTGTCGTTCGTTTCATCAGGCAAAGGAGTCTATAAATGGCAAACACAAATATTACAATGCAGGAAGTTGCAGAAGATTTCCTCATTGAATTTAAAAATAATCTATTAGTAGTAGGCACATCCGATAAGCAGTTTGAAGCTGATATGACTAGAGCTCATACTGATACTGGCGGTTCTATTACTATTCGTAAACGCGTTCGTTATAATGTTGGTGATGGTGCTACCATTTCCAGTGTTGATGATCGCGAAGAGAAATCAACCTCTCTAACTATTGACAAGCGTAAACATGTAGCTACAGATGTAACCTCACGTGAAATGACTTTTGATGTAAAAGATCGTTTTAATGAAAGAGTTGTTGCTCCTATGGCTAAAGCCTTAGCTAATAAAGTTGATAGAGATCTTGCTACCGATATTGGTAAAGAAATAAATTATTTTACTGGTACAGCAGGAACCCGTCCAAGTGCATATATTGATGCTTCTGATGTTGCGGCTGGAATGGATTTACTCGGAATGCCTTCTGAAGAAAGATGGATAGGATTTGGTCCTTTAGCTTATTCGAGCTTTATTTCTTCAAGTACATTACAAAACTCATTCGATCAGCAATTGAATAGAGATATTACCAGGAATGGACAGCTTGGAAGAATTGCAGATATGCAATCATATAAGAGTGTTTACGTACCTAGGCAATTAGCTGGTGTTGGTGATAGTTCTGCAACTCCTTCAAATGGTTTTGTAGATGCTGGTAATGTAAAGACAATAGTAACATCTGGAAATACCATTGTTATTGAAAACTTACAGCCAAGCACTACAGGAGTATTTAATCCTGGTGATAAAATTCAGATTGCTGGTGTATTTTCTGTAAATCCTGGTCCTGACCATGTTTCTACAGGAATTCCTATGCAGTTTACCATCACAAATACAAGTGCTGTTGATTCTGATGTTTCGGGTGAGGCTACAATTACTGTTTCTCCTTCAATCATAAGCGATGTTGGCGGCGATAACCCATACAGAAATATTAGTGATCCAACTGGTATTCAAGGTGGTGTTACTAGTGCTGTATCTTTAGCAAGCGCTAATAGTGCGGCAGGTGCTTCTGATACTCCGTATGAAGTTAATATTGCTTACAATAAAGGCGGTATTGTATTTGCGGCTCCTCCATTAGCATTACCTTTTGGTGTTCCTGCTGCAGATATGGGAACTAAGACTGATCCTGAAACCGGAATATCTATCCGTATGGTCAGATACTATGGTGGTAACAATGATACTTCTACAATTCGTGCTGATGTAATCTACGGTTACGACTTACAGCAAGACTTTATGTATGGATTGTTAGGATAAAAATAGAGGGAGGGGAAACCCTCCCTTATTTAGGAACCTATAATGACAGTAATTACTAGAACTGTTAATACAATAATAGAAAATGCCTATAAGTTAATAGGGCTCTATTCAGAGGATAGGGCTCTTGAACAATCACGAACTACAGAGGGGCTTTATTTATTAAATGCGCTTCTGGATCATTACGCCTCTAATGACAAGAGAATAGCTTATAATTCTCTTTTATCCTTTAATCTTGTAATAGGCCAGACTACCTATTCTTTTTCTAAGAAAGTTGGGGCTTCAGTTGATAGCAATAGAATTGTTGATCTTAAATACATCATTCTTGAAGATGATGATAAAAATTATCCTGTAAATATTCAGCCTGATCAGTTTTATTTTAATAATATTAGAAAGACTAATGTAATAAATCGTCCAATTGATGCATATTTCCAGAACGATATAGATGAATCAAGAATAATCTTCTTTACAAAACCAGCTAAAGCTTATCCTATAACTTTAAAAGCTAAATTTGTCATAGATGCTGTAGAGCTTAGTCAACCTTTAGATGAGGTTCCAGCATACATGCATTTATTTCTCGGATATGCTCTAGGACGTATCTTACATGATCATTATCCTGGTTCAGTTTGGACTTCAACACAAGAGGCGCAATATCAAGAGATGTTAGCTAATATTATCAATGCAGCAGATACCTCTCTTGAGTCATTTAGTGGAATAGCTTTAACGCATTATAATAGAGGAATTAGCCGGGAGGACTTTCTAAGTGCCTAGTAACCATAGCTTTGACATAATATCAGGATTTAATAAATCTGATTCAGCAAAGTTTGATGCTAAGGAACTAATTAATCTATTTGTAGATAAAAATCCTACGGGTAAAAAAGGTAAAGCTGCTTTTGCAACCCCAGGACTTAGCTCTGAAAACGGAGTTATCTTTCCGCCTACTGATGGTGGCGGAAGAAGATTATATAAATTTCAAGATACACTATATGCAATCATAGGCACAAAGATTTATAGAATTACTTCTGGGTTAGCATATTCTCCGATCGGAGATCTGAATACCACTTCTGGCCATGTAGGAATAGCAGATAATGGTACAGAAATACTATTTGTTGATGGAACAGGAGGGTGGTTATTTAATACTTCCACTAGTGTATTTCAGCAGGTATTTGCTGCAGGATTTCCTGCACTTCCCACTGATGTAACCGTCTTAGGATCACGATTTATAGTAAGTAGAGCAAACTCTAATAAATTACATTTCTCAGCTATTGGTGATGGGCTTACATGGAATGCATTAGATGAGTTTGCTATTACAGCACAACCAGATGATGTTATAGGATTAAGACGATTAAATGATCGTATTTTTATTATGGGAAATAGAATCACAGAGGTTTGGTATGATGCCGGAGATGCTGTTTTACCATATAGAAGATCTGACGTATTACCTTATGGTTGTAGTTCTGCTAGTTCTATTTCTACGGCATTTGGTTTTTTAATGTGGTTAGCAAAGGATGATAACGGAGTTGGATCAGTAGTAATCACAACTGGAACAGAGCCAACAGGGGTAAGCACAAAAGCCATAGAAAACCAATTTCAAGAATACGAAACAACAGATGATGCTACTGCATTTATTTACAGAAATGAACAAGGGCATACTTTCTATAGATTAAACTTCACTACAGCTAATAAAAGTTGGGAATATGATATAGGAGAAAAAATTTGGGCTGAAATTAAATATGGAGTAGGAACAAGAGGATTGCCAGAAGATCATGCTTATTTTAATAACAAGCATTATGTTCTTGATTACAGCTCAACTAAATTATTAGAAATGTCTAAATATCATTTTACTGATGATGGGATCAACATTAGGAGATCTATAGTAACTGCGCCATTATTTGACTCTAAATATAGAAGAATTACTTTACATAGTATTTTATTTGATTTAAAGCAAGGTGTAGGACTAGATGGTGACGGTATAGATTCAGACCCAACTTTGCGACTTCAGGTATCAAGGGATGGTGGTATTACATATGGTAATGAACTGAGCGAAAAGATAGGGAAGATTGGAGAAAGAGAATATAGAACTCAATTCTTTAGGTTAGGAAATGCGCGATCATTTACATTAAGAGTTTCTTATGACAATGATACTCCTTTCGTAATTCTAGGATCTTCTGTGAATATTGATGTTCAGCAGGGAGGGTTTTAATGATAGGGCCATATCCAAAAGATCCTTTTATAGATAATCGCAATAGACCTCAAAGATCATGGGCCGTTTGGCTAAATAATTTACGTAATAAAGTAGATTTTGGTACTCCACCATCACCTGAAACCGAGATTTCTGCAGCTTCAGGAATAGAATTATCATCATCTCATATGAGAATTAAAGGCGCAGGAGGATCTCCAATAACTATCACAGCTAATCCTCAGATAACAAAAGGTTTTGATGGACAATCTATCTTAGTGGAAGGTTTAGATAATGTGGCCCCAGTAACAATGAATAATGGTAATGGTGTTGAGCTAAAAACAGCTAGCATTGTTTTTGACAAAAATACGATTTATGAATTTATATACAATGAAATGCAAAACTTATGGATAAGAAAATTATAGGAGAAAAGAATGGTAACATCTAACAATCCTGGTGCTCCATTAACAAGCACTGCTTCACCAGCAACAACTCTAAGTGCCTCTAAATTTAATGCAAAAGGTTTGATAGGACCAGCTTTAAATATTTTAGCGTCAATTTTTGGAGGACAACAAACCCAATCTGGATTAGGAGATTTGGAAAGTCAAATTCAGGGCGGTATTGGAGAAGAACAAAGAGCTTTACAACAAGCTTTAGCTGGATTGAGACCATTTCAGCAGACTGGAGCTACAGCTGGAGCTAGTGAGCTTGCTTTGCTACAACAAGGCCAAGATCCCGCAGGCATGATAAATGCTATTTTAGGAAAATTTCAGCAATCACCAGCACAACAGGCTGCAATTCAAGCTGGATTAGGAGCTGTTAGCAATAGAGCCATTGCTCAAGGATTAGGTCAAAGTGGCGCAGAACAAAAGGCATTAGAGCAATTTGCGCAAACTCAGACTGCTAATCAGGCTCAACAGTTTTTAAATAGCGTTCTAGCAGGGAGAGGACAGACCTTATCTGGATTGGGTCAATTAAGTGGGCAAGGACTGGGAGCTGCTCAAGCTGGTGCTCAAGCAGGAATGCGAACCAGTGAGGATATTTCTAGTTTACTTGGATCGTTAGGTCAAGCTCAGCTTGGTGGAGCACAACAGCAAGGCAGTGAATTTGGCAATATTTTAGGCGATGTCGGATCTATTGCGAGTTTATTTTTATAAGGAGTAATGATGGCTATACCAATAATTACACCAAATATACAACCACAAGTATTACCAACTGATATTATGGCTAGAATTGCTGCATCTAGACAAGCTCAAGCTAGCGCGCAAGCAGCGCAAATGCAAAATCAGCTTGAACAGCAATTAGATCCTTTAAAAGTTCAAACTGCGCAATTTAATGTGCAGCAATTACCAAAGATAGCTCAACAAAGAGCTAAAGCAGCGCAATTAAATCAATTACTAACGCTTGCTAAGGTTAGGGAATCTCAGGCTACAGCAGGGAAAGCAGGTAGAACTGATGTAACCAATCTTAATGAAGCTCTGCAGAATCTTAGAACAAATGTTGCACAATTTGGTAAGAATGATCCTAGAACTTTAGCAGCAGCTGCTTTAGTAGCAAAATTATCTGGATTACAGAATGTTCCTACATCCCAGCCAGGAACTGTTACTGTATCTCCTGCTAATACAGCAGGTGTAAATGCTACGATTCAGCAGGCAAATAGTCAAACAGCAGTAACTCCTCCGGCGCAAGCAACAGCTGAAATAAATGCTGCAATTCCGCAATCAAATGTTGCTACGGAACAAGAAAAGGCTGCTGTAAAGCCAGATATAGATCAACAGAAAGATCTTAATAAAGAAGCTACAAGCGTTCTAGCCAGCGTAGTAAATAGGGCGCAAGATGATCCATTTTTAAAGGCACAAGCAACGCAATTAAGTAGTGAATGGAATAATATTAATGCTGATGCTGCGCAAGCAAGAGAACATGAAATTCCTTTATATAAAACACTTTTAAATGATATAAACCAAACTAATTTAGTTGGACCTATTACAGGCCATATAAATTGGGCTTCACCAGCAGGCCAAAAGTTAAGAGCGGATCTAACAAGAGCACAAGGCGAGTTTATTAAGACCTTTCATTTAGGAAGAATGACCCAAATAGAATTTAATTTCTTAAAAAATGCTGTTGGTACAGCAAACATGTATCCATCTGCTTTAAGAAAAATATTTGCAGACGTTTTAGGAAAAGATAATCAGTCAATTGCAAAAGCTAATTTTTATCATAATTATATAACAAAAGGCGGTAGGCGTTCTGATGAGGTAGATTCACAATGGATTAAAGCACAACCTAATATTTTAGCTGAGGCTAATAAAAATGCACAAAATGAAGTACTTCAAACAAGATTAGGTGGTTTACCTGGTGTTACAGCTGAGCAAGTGGAAGCTTTAGCAAAGAAGAATAATATGACAGTTGACCATGTTCTTGACATCCTAAAATCTAGAATGGGGGAAACAAAGAATGGCTAGTTTGCAACAATTGCAATCCATAATTGATGCAGAAAAAGGTGCTCAAGCAACCGCTCCAAGTGCTCAAGCAACCGCTCCAAGTGCTCAAGCAACCGCTCCAACTTTAGAAGGGCTACAATCAATTGTTGCAGAAGGTGCTGCGCCATTAACAAGTCCTGAAGGCACATTGGGAAGAATTGGATTTGGACTCACAAAAGGTTCTTTAGAATCAATTGCTAAGTTTATAAATCAAGCTTCAGGAGGATTTGATTTAACGCAATTAACTGCACCAGGAGTTCCTTTTTCAACTAAACCTGATCATCAAGTTGTTATTCCTCAACAATTTGAAGCTCCAACCCAAGGGGTAGCTGGGAAAATAGGAGAAGATATTGGAGGAATATTGCCATTTCTTGTAGGTGGGGCTGCGGTAGAAAAAGGTATTTCAGAAGCTACCCCATTACTAGGTAGAATATTGCAAAGATTTGCTGGATTTGCTCCTATTGGCGCATCACAAGATCCGCAGAATAAACTTGCAGGAGCATTAACTGCTGGAATAGGGGGGGCCGTTTTACCAGAATTGCTTACAGGGGGGCCTGCCGTTGTAAGAAAAGTAATTAGTATGTTGCCAGGTGGAAAATTAGGCGCTTCAAATATAATCGCAGACCGAATTGGTCAAATAACTGATGAATTAGGTAAAGGATCATTTCCTGAAGGAGCCAGTGATGATCTATTTAATAGAATGTTAGGCAAGTTAAATGAAATAAGATCACGCGAAAGTGCTGCTTATGATAATTTTAATGATTTAACTAAAGGAAGGGAGCTTTTCAGTAAAAAAAATACAGTAAATGCTATAAATGATGCATTAGATAATCTACCTAAACGTGTTTTAAGTGAAAAAAATAAAGAATTACAGGCTAATTTACTTGAATTAAAAGATCAGGTAGAAAGTTCATCAAATATTGCTAATTTAAAAGAGTTAGATACTGATATTAATGAACGTCTTAGAAATCCAAATATTATTAATAAAGTTGGTAATATTGCAGGAGTTCTTTCTCCTATAAAGCAGGCTATAGCGCAAGATTTTGAAAAAACTGCGGTAGATAGCGGAAGACCAGAAGTTTTAGACGCTTGGAATCAAGCAAAAGCTATTACGCGAGACGAAAAAGCCCCGTTCCTATCAGATAGAGCACCTAGAGGTGGATCTACACCTTCAGCATTTGCCAAGTTATTAAGGCAAGAATTTCCTCAAACTGGTAAATTTTTTAATACCACTATCAAAGCTAGTGTTAAGAATGATGATACTGGAGGCATAGATAAAATATTATCATTAATGCCTGAAGATGAATCACGCGATTTATTGGCTTTACATCATTTATCTGGTACTGATGGTACAGCTGGAGCTATTCTAAAAAGATTTGGGCAGCTTGGAGCTAAACAAAGAGAAACATTATTTCCAAATCATGTCACTGAGCTTAATAATATGTTAAAGCTTATGCAAAAAGAGCCAGAATTATTCTCTACTAAAGCACCAAAAGGAATCCTTTCTGATATATTAAGCCCAAGTAGATTGATCGCTGGTACAGCAGCAGATAGGCCATTCATTGGCGGTGCTCTTAATGTAGCACGTCCTATTGGTGGCTTGCTATCTCGAATAGCTTTCAGATTCCCAGGATTCCAAAGACAAATATTGCGAGAGCTTGGTTCTCCTGTTGCTAAAAAAGGCGCAGGTATTTTATCAAGATTGTCTCCAACAGCGTTAGCAATTTTATCTTCAGGCGCAGCTAGAGGCATACAAAGCGCAAATAACGGAGGGCTATAATGGCAGTTAAATATAATACAGCAGCAGCTTTTAGAAATACTTATTTTGATACAACTGGAGTTCCTTTAATAGATGGAAAGCTTTATTCTTTTAAGGCAAGTGATCATGTTACGCCAAAAGCTATATATGAAACAAACATTATTACGCCTCCAGCCACAACACCCCCTGCATATGCAAATCCTATTATTTTAGATTCTGGGGCAAGTGTTGGTCCGCTTTATTATGCTTCTGATGAAAATTACTATCTTGAATTAAGAGATAAAGATGATGCTGTAATAGCAACGGTTGATAACTGGAATTCTGCTGAAAATCAAAATCCTGAACCTGGTGCAACTGATATTGATGTGACAAATTATATATCTAATGCTGATTTTTCGATTATCAGCGCAAATAAATATACAGAAGATCAATTAGGTATCACAGCATTACAAATTGCTGATCCAAACTGGTATTATATTAGAAGCAATGTTAATGCTAATATCACAATTGAATTTGAGGAATTTCCTTTAGGTCAAACTGATGTTCCCAATACTCCTCTAAGAAAATATAAATATAGCTGTACTTCAGTTGGTGCAGGAGGAGAAACTTTTAATGATCTATATTATCAAATAGAGGATGTGCGTAGTTTATCTGGCCAGGAAGTAACATTATCTTTTAATGGTAGAAGCGATACGTCTAGAAACATAGAAATCTTAGTTAATCAGTATTTTGGATCTGGAGGATCTGCAAGTGTTGAGACAAGTTTTGGCGCAGAATCTCTAACTCCAGCAGATACTGTCTATACTAAGACTTTTACAATTCCATCAATCGCGGGAAAAGTTATAGCTCCAAATAATGAGGTAGGTTACTTGCAAATTATATTTAGAATGCCTCTAAATCAAATATCTGATGTAGAATTAACTATATTTCAACTAAACAGAGGTGATATAAAGTTAGAATATAATTATCTCACTCGTGCTCAGGTAAATAAAGATAGTATAGGCTTGATGATCCCCGAGCGCCCCATTGAAAGATATTATGGCACAAATGGTGGAGATATAACCTATGATTGGTCGCTGCAATATTTTACTGGTGTGGGTTTTATATGGGATTCCCCGTTTCCAGTTGGTTTAACTGTACAAGACTTTTCTGGGGAAAACTATGTAGGATGGGTAAATGTTAGTGGTGCTAATGAGTTACCTGTGGCATCTTTTCCAAGATTGTTTGCATACTATGGCGTTAAATATGGCGAGCATTTCGCTGCTGCAACGGTATTAACTGATACTGTTACTATTATTGGTTTAGCTAATGGATCAGTAACTGATGCTAACGCTGGAACTTCTGGATTTACTGTAACCGTAACACAGCAGGGAACAGCTGTTCTTCCTGAAATATTTACGGTACAGACAGTAGCTGCTTCTAGTATTACACCGGGATCATATTTCACGTTTTCAACAGCAGAAGGTTCATTCGATTTTGTTGTATGGATCACCATAAATGGAGCTGGAGTGTATCCTACAGGAGTAGCTACAACGGCTTTAAATCTTGCATTAGATATTAACGATAATGCTGATGCTGTAGCCGCAAAATTACATGCCATAGTGAATCCTATCGCATTCGGCCTTCCAGATACAAGAGGATATTTTATAAGATCACAAGATAATGGTGCTGGAATTGATCCAGATGCAGCAACAAGAATAGCACGTCCTGATGGGGCTAGCGGTGATAATGTGGGTACAACACAGCCAGATCAAAACTTAACTCATGCTCATACTGCATCATTTGAAGAGGTTGTTGGGGGAACAGGACTAGCTGGAGGCGGTAGTTTTGCCGCTATAAGTGCTGCATTACCTACGACTGTTTCTGGTGGGGCAGAAAGTAGACCTAAAAATATGAACGCAAGATTATTAATGAAATATTAAGGAGAAAGTTAATGGCAATAACAAATAAATTAGACCCAAACACAAGAAATAATGATATTGGATTATATTTTGGGAGAAGTAGAAGAGTAGTTTTAGATGAGCAATTTGGTGAAATGGCTAGCTGGATTAAAGCTGGAACTGCTGGAGATGTAGTTTGGAAGAATTCACTAAATGGTGAAATTGGTATTATATCTTTTGAGGCAGGAGAAGCTCTACCAATTTTCTGCGATGAAATTTTAACTGGCGCCACTATTGATGGCACCCCCGAATCTACCTCAGCTGGAACTTTAATTTGGATAGCTACTCCAGCTAGATTAGGAAAAATATCATGAAAACTGCTGCAAAAGCATTTACTCAAATAATGAATAAGTTTCAGCATATATATCAAAACTTTTTTAGAATAACAGATGCAGGTGATACACGCATAACAGATGCAGGTGATACGCGCATAACAGATGATTCTGATTATTAATAAATAGGGGTATAAGTATGGCAAATAGAAAGATTGGAGATGGTACTTTAGTTGATATGACCGATTCCACTGAAGTTGAAGTTAGCGTTGGAGGAGCTACTCAGCTAAAAACTAACGGTACTCGAATAATATCCTATATACAGGGAGCTATTCCAGATACGCAAACCGAAGTGTT
This sequence comes from Candidatus Gastranaerophilales bacterium, assembly GCA_028278605.1. Lineage (GTDB taxonomy): Bacteria > Cyanobacteriota > Vampirovibrionia > Gastranaerophilales > UBA9971 > JANQEB01. The sequence continues at coordinate 2,882 of JANQEB010000058.1, read as the reverse complement.
AACAATAAGTGGAGATGGTCAAACAGCATTTACTTTAAGTGATACTCCGGCCGCTCCCGAAAAATCTATTTTATCTTTGAATGGCCAGATTAGAGAATATACAGTAGATTTTACAATTAGCGGAACCGCTTTAACATGGAACGATCCAGGAGGTTTAACTCTAAAAACAACAGATGCTCTACAAATATGGTATAATGTATCATTAGGCGCAGGCTCTAGCGTAACTTCTGTATTTACGAGGACAGGAGATGTGACGGCGCAGGCAAGCGATTATGACGCATCACAAGTGGAGAATGACTCTAGTGTTACAGGTGATTTTGTTAGTGATGCCTTAGATCAATTAGATACTGATATTACAACCCATACATCTGCAGCTAATCCTCATAGTGGAAGCGCAGCAAGTGGGGCAAACTCTGATATTACTTCTATAACTGGTTTAACTACAGCCTTAGCAATATCCCAAGGCGGCACTAATTCATCTACTGCTTTAACTAATGATAAGGTAATGATAAGTTCTGGAGGTGCAATTGTAGAAAGCTCTGTTGATGCCACAAAACTTCCGACAACTTATTCTCTCTTATGCTCTCCAGATTATAACTCTAACTATAATAATCGCAGAGTTAGATCAATTGGAGGAAGTGGATCATTTAGATTTCCTTTTTATGTTCCTAAACATTTTCTAGGAATATTAACTGTAAAATTAATTGGTTATCCAGTAAGCGGTGCTGGAGGGGCCGGGAGGGATATAGACCTTGCAGGAGAATATACATTGGATTCTGGAGATAGTGCTACACAATATACTTTTTCCGAGACTACATCGACTTATGATACGGGTACTGATGACACCAGATGGGAGCAAGATATAACAAGCTTATTTACAAACTTAGCTGCTGGTGCAGATGGAGGTATCTTTGTAGATCATAACAGTATTGGTGGAACTATTAACTATATCGGTGTGGAAATAACAAGCGATTAAGGAGAAATTATGCCGACTAAATATGATTATGTACGTAATAAATTAGTAACTGGATATGACCTAGAGGTAAAAATTGATATAAATGGAGAGGAAGCGACTATCCATCCAAATTCAGATATTTCTGCCTTATTTCCAGATCGAAAATTTTGTGTTTTTGGGGAAGATAAAATTTTTAGATGTTGTTTTGAGCTTCCATTAGATACAGCGGAAAAATCACAATTAGATGCTTTCATAGAAAGCTATAGAACAGGAGTATAAAATGCCAAGAATTAGATTAGAGCAATTAACCTCTATCACTGGAGAAGGTTTTGTTGAAAGTAATGCAAGCGGTACTATTGAATCTGTTGCCACAACAAAAACTGCAAGTGCTCCTACAGTAAATAGTGATATTACACAGGGATATTTAGTGGGGAATATTTGGATTGATACCTCTACGTCTCCGAATGAAATATATCTATGTTTAGATAATACTACGGGAGCTGCCGTATGGGATACTATATCCAAATGGATAGATAGCGGGGGTTCTTTAATACCTGAAGAGGTAAGAAATTTACGAGTAAGAGAAGATCAATCATATTTTATTGGCCAAGATACTGATACTCTAGATCAATCTAATGAGATTGGCCCTAACCAAACTAGTCTTAGCGATGCATGGCAAAGTGTAACTCAGGGTGTAACTGGTAATCTTTTGCGTATTGATGTAAATTTTAACCTTACGCCTCCTGCTGATACAGTGGTTCGGATTTATGCTGGAGAAGGAACCGGAGGAACTTTACTTAGTACTGTACCTGCTGCGGCTTATGCCGCTGGTTGGAATGGCATTACTTTGCCAACTCCTCCTTATCTTGCAGTAGGTACGCAGTTTACTATTAGAGTAAGTGGCTCTGGTTCTTTGTATTGGAAGTTTTCCCCAAGTAGTAATCCATATCCTGGGGGTAGATTTATCTCATCTTCTTTGGCAGACGCTCAATTTAGGACATATGTACTACAAACTAATATGGCTCTATGGAAAAATGGTATAGCTATGGTTGGTTCTGAGATGAATGTTATATCTCAAAATGACTCAGCTACAAGCACTATGAAATTATACAATGATGCTCCTGGACAGATTACAGAGCTAGAGTTAAATGAAGGTGCTACTAAAATTGAAGGATTTTCTAACGATCCTAATGAAACTGTAGATTTAGATAAAAAATTATGGACTATTGAGGCTATTAAGGCTCAGGTAGCAGGAGAAGTTCCTAAAGATAATAGTTATTTTGTTAATAAAGTAGGGAGCGATTCTAATGATGGATTAAGTTATGGAACTCCTCTTTTAACTATAGATACAGCAATCGATAAAATACTTGCCTTAACTGGAGGAGATGTCCCTTCGATTACTAATCCGTATTCAATCCATGTTATTGGAGGAGGATCATATTCAGAAGTAATATGGACTGGGTCGGTAACCTTACCCTCACATGTTCATCTATATCTTGGCGAGGCTTCATGGGGTGGAGTTTTATATATGAATGAACACTCAAGCGTTCATGTAAGAAGTATTCCGGGAACAAGTACCGGTCCAAGTACAAGTTTTGTTTTAAATACTGGTACGCAAGATGCTGGAGCAGATATTTTTATAACTGGGAATTGTATAGCACCAGGCAATGGATTTCTTGGATCAGATGCATCAACAGGTACTTTACGTATGACTGTTGGAGGAAGACTTCATTTAACAACAGATGCTTTCTTTAGACCTCAAACGTCAGGTAGATTTGATATTATAGCTAATGAAATTGTCAATGATTTACCAAGTGCCGGCATTATTTTAGACCCAACTTCAGGTAGTATAGATTGCCATTTCATGGCTAATAGGATGCTAAATACTAATGCATCTGCAAGCTCCGTATTATTTGATGTAGGGGCA
>JANQEB010000129.1 GCA_028278605.1 Candidatus Gastranaerophilales bacterium | reverse complement strand
GAAGGATCTCAGGTAATGAGATTCTTCGCCCGCCCCGCCTATGGCGGGAGGCGGCTCAGAATGACGATTCTATAAAATTTACTTAACTGTGCACTAGCTCTCTTCCGGCTGTTTTTCAGGCATGGGTTTTTCAAAACCACACTCTTTGTTGGAACAGGCAATTTTATTGCCGCGTTTTAAGTATTTATTAACCAGCAAAGAGCCGCATTCCGGGCATTTTTCGCCGTTTGGCTCATTCCATACAGCGAAGTTACAGTCAGGGTATTTGCTGCAACCATAGAAAACCTTGCCATACCTGGATTTCCTCTGCAAAAGCTCACCGTCGCACCCTTCCTGCGGGCAAGTGATACCTGTTTTCCTGACAAACTTCTTTCTGTGTTTGCATTCTTCGTTAACACAGGAGAGGTACTCGCCGTACGGACCGCGTTTAATCATCATGCCGGAACCGCATTTCTCGCAAATCTCATCAGACATCCTGTCTTCTTCAACAGGTTTCATGTCTTTATCAAGCGGTCTTGTGCTTTTGCACTCAGGGTAGCCTGAACATCCCAGGAACTGTGAGCCCCAGCGGCTTGTCTTTAATGCCATGGGTTTTCCGCACTCAGGGCATTCATGCTCGGTTAAAATCTCAACTTTTTCCATTTCCTTTTTGGCTTTTTTAAGCACCTCGGTAAACGGCTCGTAAAATTCCCCTAAAATTCCCTTCCAATCAGCTTTATCAGATTCAACTTCGTCAAGGTTGCTTTCCATATTAGCTGTAAAGCTTGAGTCAACTATGTTAGGAAAATGTTTAATAAGAAGGTCATTAACCGTTCTTCCTAAAGTCGTTGGGACAAGGGATTTTTCCTCTTTTAACACATATCCTCTGTCCTGAATAGTTGCAATTGTAGGCGCGTAAGTACTTGGCCTGCCGACTCCGAGTTCCTCAAGAGCCTTAACCAGGGTTGCTTCCGAGTATCTTGGAGGAGGTTGTGTAAAGTGCTGGGTGGAATTAACTTTTTTAAGGTTTAGCTTATCACCCTTTGCCAGGTCGGGAATTACGCTGTCCTGTTCCTTTTCATCCCTGTCATCATAGACTATAAGGAAACCGTCAAAAGTTATTTTACTGCTGCTGGCACGCAGGGTGTACTTATCAGCTTCAATTTCAACGGCAGTGGTCTTGCCTTCCGCGCTTTCCATCTGGCTGGCAATGAACCTGCTCCATATGAGCTTATAGAGCTTAAATTGCTCAGGTGTTAAATGGTCCCTGATTGACTCAGGGGTCTTATCCGCATAAGTCGGCCTGATTGCCTCGTGAGCATCCTGGACGTTTTTGCCTTTTTTCTTGCTGTAATCACGTGGTTCTTTAGGGTAATACTTCTGTCCGTATTTGTTTATGACGAATTCTTTTGCTGCATCCCTTGCCTCATCAGAAATCCTGGTGCTGTCGGTCCTCATATAGGTAATAAGACCAACAGGCCCGGTACCAAGCTCTATACCCTCATAAAGGTTCTGGGCAAGCTGCATTGTGCGTTTTACCGAGTACCCAAGGCGGTTACTCGCTTCTCTTTGAAGTGTGCTGGTAATAAACGGCGGCTGGGGTTTTCTCTGGGTCTGTCTTGGAGTTACTTTAGCGACTTGATACTCTGTTGACTTGTCCTCAAGTACTTTTACAACTTCTGCTGCGTCATCGCCGTTGGTTATCTCGATTTTTTTGCCGTTACACTTGCTTAATTCCGCGTTAAACAAAGCAGTTGACTTTACTTTGGAAAGGTCAGTATTAATTTTCCAGTATTCCTGCGGGATGAATGCCTCAATTTCAGCTTCCCTGTCGCAGATAATACGTACAGCTACGCTTTGGACCCTTCCTGCTGAGAGTCCTTTGCCGACTTTTTGCCATAAAAGCGGGCTTAGTTTGTAACCTACGAGCCTGTCAAGGATTCTTCTTGCCTGCTGGGCGTTAACTTTGTTCATATCAATCGGGCGCGGGTTTTTTACAGCTTCTTGAATAGCGGTTTTTGTGATTTCATTAAACTCTATCCTGTGAATATTCTTACAGGCCTCGCTTAGCAGGTAGGAAATATGCCAGGCAATAGCTTCTCCTTCGCGGTCAGGGTCAGGGGCGAGGAATATTTCGCTGGAAACCTTTGCTGCTGCGCTTAATTCATCAACAACCTTTTGTTTTTTCTCCAGGACTTCGTATTCAGGCTCAAAATTATTTTTTATATCAACCCCTATGCCTTTTGCGGGCAAGTCCCTGATATGACCGACAGACGCCTTGATTTCAAAGGATTCGCCGAGGATTTTCTTTATAGTTTTTGCCTTTGCAGGGGATTCGACTATAACCAGGGATTTTTTCCTTGCTTGTTTTTTGGTTTCTTTCTTGTTTGTAGTTGCTTTTGCCATTTAATTTATTTTTTCCTTTTCGTCATTCTGAGCGAAGCGAAGAATCCAGTTCATTATTTTCTGAGACCCTTTGGCAAAGCCTCAGGATGACGGCAATATACAGTTAATTTATGTTCTTTACGAAGTTCTGGCCGGGCTTTTGTGTAATTAAACCGTTTAACTCCATTGATGTAAGCGCACTCATAAGCTCATCCGCGCTTAATTTTGATTGGCTCATTAAATCATCAAAAGACCTGGGCTCTAAATCTAAAATTTCGTATATTTTCCTCTCAATGTCAAGAAGTTTTAATTTTACATTATTATTTAAATCCTTATTAATGTCCAGATCTGACCAGCCAAGCTGGTTTAAAATATCTTCCGCCTTTGTAACCACTGCCGCGCCTTCTTTAATGAGTTTATGAATGCCTTCTGTGTTTGGGTTGGTAACCATGCCGGGAATACACATCAGCTCCCTGTTCTGCTCAAGTGTTAAGGAGGCAGTAATTAACGCTCCACTATTAAGACCTGCTTCCGCGACTAATGTTCCCTGGCAAAGCCCGCTTATAATCCTGTTTCTGCGCGGGAACAAAAACGGCCGCGGTTGTGTATCAGGGAAGTATTCTGAAATTACCGCCCCGTTGTCATGGACAATTTTTTCAAACAATTGCTTGTTGGACCTGGGGTAAATATTGTCAAAACCCGATCCCAGTACTGCTATAGTCGCTAATTCGTTTTCAATTGACGCGTTATGCGCGCAGGAATCCACGCCAATTGCCATTCCGCTGACTATGGTAATGCCTGTTCCCTTTAAATCCCCGATTATTTTGCGAAGGATTTCTTTTATATAATGGCTTGCTTTCCTGCTGCCGACTATGGCAAGGCTTTTTTCAGGGTTGCAGCGGGTAAGGCCGCCTTTTACGAACAAAACCACCGGAGGGTCATAAATTTGTTTTAAGTATTCGGGGTATTCCGGGTTTTGTAGGGTTATAGCCCGGATTTCCCGCTTTGAGATTTCTTCTTCGAGTTTGCCTAAGTCCTTGATATTTTTCTTTTCCTGCTGGAATTTTTCAATAGCAGCCGGTGAAACCCCCTTGATTTCCAGCAGGTCAGAAGCAGTGGCATGCCAGCAGTGTTTTATGCACCCAAAATGCTTTAGCATCCTTCCAAGCTGGATACTGCCTATTGAGTATAATTTTGAAAAACCCAGCCAGTATTTTAAGTCAGTCATTATCCCATAGGTTTCCTGTGTGAAATATGGAATTATTGTATACAAAATTTTTTAAATTTCAAAGCATTAAAAAAGAGGGTTTATGAACAAAAACCCTCTTTTAATTAATTTATTGATTAATAATTTATCTTCCCCAGGAGGGGTCTGGTGTTGTATCTTTTGGGTTTTCTATTTCATCAATAAGCCCTTGAAGATATATATTTTTGTCTTCCGGGGATAGATTCGCTAAACCAGGGAATCTTTCGACATTCTTAAAAAATTCTCTTTGTGCCAAATCCAGCAGGAATGACTCTTCTGCAGCTTTAGGGTCTTCGTATAGACGTTTATACTCTGCTTCAGGTAATAATCCAGGTTCCGGAACCGGCGGCATGCTTGGCAATGTTGGTGCAACGCCCGGATCTGCCTGGCAAGTTCCTTGTTGTTCCAATAACTGTCTTAATAAGGCCTCAATATTATTATCACCATTAATAATAGTTGGGTTTTGATTAACTATATTACCATTTCCATTAACAATTACGTTTTGATTTTCTGTGCCGCTTCCTATGCTAGGAGCCGCGCCGTAATGTTGACGGAACCTGTCTAAACGTCCTTGTTCAGGTGTGTTGTTTCTTGTACCCAGGCCGTATTGATAGTAGTGCTGCGCAAGTGCAGGATCTCCACCTGCCTTTTCAAGGCACTTTTTAAAATAGTATAACCCTGCAACCATATTTTGTTCATCAGGAGATAACCTTGATGTATCAAGTCCTTGACGTCGCAACTCTTCTAGCATTCTTTGCTGTGTTTCCGGTCTTACCTGCATTGCTCCCTGTGCATCGCAGACCTGGCTTTGGTCAAGGAGCCCCGCATTTTCTGTCCTTTGCAATGCCAGTGCGGCTTTTGGGTCAATACCAAGTATATCACTCCATTTACGAATTGCCTCGTCAACGCCGGGCCTGCTTAGTTTTCCGTCAGCTCCTCTTATTGGGGATGAGTATCCTCCGCCGTTTTGAATAATTGTATTACCATGACTTCCATCACCAATAGTTGCGATTTGAGATCCTGTACCAGGAACCGGGCCGGTTCCCGGAGTAGTTCCAGGAGCAGTTCTTGGAGTAGTTCTTGGAGTAGTTACCTGGCCGGGAAGTTGAACTCCCCTTTGCTGTAAATATTTTAAAAACTGTCTAAAAAGCTCTTCGATGCTACCGTGTGCCTGAGGATTTCCATTTTTTGGGGCAGGTGTACTGCCTGGATTAACAGGTCCAGCAACCGGACCAGGTGTACGTCTGAAAATATCCTCGAATCCTCCCGGCCCCCTGGGGACGATGAAAATAAGTGGAAGACGTTCAAATCCGCCTTCTGAACCGGGGCTTCCTACAGGATGTGTATATCCTCCCCAATTTGGCATTATACCACCAGGTCTTAAGTACAAATCACTCATAATATTACCTCCCTCTTTTGTCTGAGTGTTCCTTTTGTTTTTTACAAAATTACCCTAAAAAAAATGAATAAATTACCCTATTTCGTTTCTCTTTCTTATACTTATAAAAACAAACAAATTAAAAAAATTGCCTGAATTTTCAAAAAAATTTTTTATAAGTTACTATTACCCGCTTGTAGCCTGAATTTTTATCAAAAAAGTATTTTAATAAAGAATAAATATTTACCCCTATGTAGAAATTAATAATGAAAAAATTATTTAGCCCGGGTATAAAACTGATTAACAGGCTGAAGTATCCTCAAAAGTTCAGTATTGTCAGCCTTTTGCTTGCATTGTTTATTGCGGCGTTAATAATAGTCATTAATATAGGCTTGAACAGGCAAATTGATTTTATACAAAAACAAAGAATCGGCCTTGAGTACATTGAACCTGTCAGGGAATTTTTATTCTCTATAGAAAGCCACTGCGGTTTGGCCGCCATTGAAAAGTTTGGTGTAAATAGCAATTTAAAGCAAAAAGTACCTAGATTGGACCTGTGTATAGAAACAAATTTAAACAGGTTAAAAGAAGTTAATAAAAAATACAAAAATATATTTTACCTCTCTGATGAAATAGACGCGGTTTCATCAGACTGGCTTGATTTTAAGCAAAAAATGCCTGAGCTCAATGAAGAAGAGCTTTTTAGGGAATATAACAATATAGCCGGGAAAATAAATAAATTAATTGTAAAAATCGGGGATAAATCAAACTTATCACTTGCCCCGGAGCTTCAGGAATTTTACCTGGCGCATTCGATAATATGGGATGCTCCTTTATTGATAAAGAAAACAGGAAAGATCAAATATACAGGAACGCTGGCCCTGGCTAAAAAACAGCTTACAGATAAGCAAAAAATACAAATAATAATTGATATGAACCTGCTGCAATCAGAGCTGGCACAAATAAATGAAAATTCGCAAAAAGTTACCGGGGAAAACCCGGAAACCAATGACCGGATAAAAGCTGCACTTGAGCAAATGAATAATGATGTCCTGGATTTTCTTAACCTTATAGATGAGCAATTTATTAAAAACCCGCCGGGCAATATTGAGCCTGTGGAATTTCTATCTTCAGGGGAAAAAGTAATCAATTCAGCTTCCGGGTTATACATGGTTAAACTCAAGATACTTGATGACTTTCTTGCCGGTGAAATTCAGCAGATAAAAATAACCCGGTTTATAATAAATGCCTCTACTGTCTTAATTATACTTGGCATTGCATATATATTTACCTGTTTTACATTTTCAGTTGTAGACGGCGTTAAGTACCTGCAAGACAGAGCCATGCGCCTTGCGGAAGGTGATTTGAACGTAAGGTCAGAGCTGGAAACGGAAGATGAGTTAAAAAATCTTTCTGATTCGCTTAATACAATGATTTCCAGTATTAAAAACCTGATAATAAGAGAGAAAATAATCAAGGATATAGTAAGCGGCTCTCTTGAATCAGTTAATATAAATAATATTTTAAGCACGGTTGTAAGCAGCACCGCAAAAATATTTGGTGCTGATATGTGCTTTTTTGTAGAATATGACCCTGAAAAAGAAACTTTTGCGCCGGTTGAAAAACACAATTGCTATATTTCTTCTTCGGAAGACATGGATATCACCGGAATGCAACTGTCAAAGGAATTGATGCAGCCTATTACAGACCATGTATTTTTACAGAAAAAAGTTATGGTCGTTGACGATGTAGATAAGCTGGATTTTCCTGATAAAACTATGGAATTAATCAGAAAATGCAAGGTCAAATCTTTTATGGCGGCTCCGCTTTTTTACGCTTCCGTTCCTGTCGGCATGTTATTGGTTCAGTCAACCAAAAAACCGCGAAAATATAAAAAAGAAGACATTACGCTTATAGAATCCATTTCTTACCAGTCTTCCCTGGCTATTAACCAGGCAAGGCTGATGGAGCAGATAAAAAGAAAAACAGAAGCGCTTGAATTAGCGCTTTCAAATGAAAAAATTCTCAGAAAAATAACCACTGAATCCAGTCTTTGCAAAACTCATGAAGAAATTGACAATTACGTGCTTAATGAGCTGTCAAAAATTTTTAATGTAAGCAGGGTGGTACATCTTCATGTTGATAATGATTTTCTGCGCTGGTACGGAAAAATGGAAAAAGAAAAAAACATAGAAGTACTGGAAGGACAGTGCTTTGTCCCGTCTGATTCGGCTAAAGAGATTATTCCCGCTCCGGAAGAAGTTTTGGTCTTTAATAATATAGACGAGCAAGTCAACGATGAATACCTTAAAAACTGTCTTAGAATAGAAGGAATCAAGTCGCTGATTGCTTATCCTACCTCGAAAAAATTTCCCGGACGGCAGGAAAAAGGGGTTATTGAAATAACCGTAATTGCCTGCTCACAACCCAGGACCTGGACAAAAGAGGAAAAATACCTGTTTACCGTAATAATGGACACTCTTTCCATTGTTACCCTGGAGACAATTCAGAGAAGAGAGCTTGAGGAAATCAGAAAAACATTTATTTCAACGCTGACCCATGACCTGAAAAGCCCGCTTCTTGCTGAACAAAAGGCGCTGGAATTCCTGCTTTCCCCAAGGGGAAAACAGTTAGACCCTTCTGAATATCTTGAAGACATCTATAAAACTAATGAAGACCTTTTAAAGCTTATTAATAACCTTCTTTCCAGCTATCATTACGAATCGGGAAAATGGAAGTTAAACAAAACCCATGAAAATATTGAGGAAGTCATAAAAAAAGTGATATCAACATTAACTCCGCTAGCTGCCGAGCAGGACGACGAAATCATTTTTGAACCGCAAGAAAGCCTGCCCTGTATATATATTGACATTATTGAAATTAAAAGAGTGCTCATAAACCTGATAAGCAATGCAGTAAAACACAATGATAAAGGGGTAAGGATTACGCTAAAAGCTAAAAAAGTAAACAACTCAATTCAAGTTTCCGTAAAAGATAACGGCAAAGGTATCGCAGAAGAGTTTCAGTCAAGGATTTTTTTGAAATATACATCCCAAAAAGGAAAAATGGGAACAGGACTTGGCCTGTACATTTCAAAGCAGATAATTGAAGCGCACAATGGAAAAATCTGGTTTGAGACCGAAGCAGGAAAAGGAACCACTTTTTATTTCACACTGCCTTTAAGCTTGCAAGAGGGATTTTCAGAAGGGAGTTAGTGGTAAGATTGCTAAATAATATGCTAAAAGCGAACACCTGTCATTGCGAGGGCTTTAGCCCGTGGCAATCTGTGAAACCCCCGTGGCAAAGTTTAAAATTTATAGCTTACTACGATGTTGCTCAGATTCCCTTGCGAAGCGGGAGTGAAGCAAAGCGGATTTTTGGCTTTGCCAAAAAACAGGCTTTGCACAACTCATTCCCACGTCGCTTCGCTCCTCGGAATGACAAT
>JANQEB010000051.1 GCA_028278605.1 Candidatus Gastranaerophilales bacterium | reverse complement strand
TGGCCGAAGGATCTCAGGTAATGAGATTCTTCGCCCGCCCCGCCTATGGCGGGAGGCGGCTCAGAATGACGATTCTATAAAATTTACTTAACTGTGCATTAGTACGAGTGTATTTAGTGATAGTTTTTTGGACTGTGCAAAAATGCTTGTTTTAGCCTGTTTTAAAATTTCTTTTTTCATAGTTTTTTAATTCTCCCTGATTAACCGTTTAGTAATGACAATGCTATTTGCGGTAATCTGTTAGCCTGCGCCAGGACACTTGCTGAAGCTTGCTGCAATATCTGGTTTTTGGTCATTTCGGCAGTTTCCTCCGCAACATCAAGGTCTCTAATTCTTGACTCTGCGCTTTGCAGGTTCTCGTTCATAACCGTGAGGTTTTCAAAAGCACTTTCAAGCCTGTTCTGAAAAGCCCCGAGGTTTGACCTTTTGCCTGTAATATCGCTAAGCGCGGCATCCAGTCTAACTATATAACTTCTGATATTATCTGAGGTCCAGGTTGAGCCAACCGCACTCAAAGTTAATCCGAGACTGGATGTTGTTGATCTTACCAGAACCCCTGAAAGGTCTAATTTATTAATAGATTCAGACCCTGAGCCTATTTGTATATTCATTGCTGATAAAGAGCCGTCGAGCAGGCTGATGTTGTTGAACTTGGTTGCTCCTGAAATTCTGTCTATATCAAGAAGCCGTGCGTTAATTTCTGACAGGAGCGCATTTTTTTCAGCTGTGCCGTTAGTTTCATTAGCAGCCTGAACACACAGTTCCCTTATTCTTTGAATACTTTCGTTTACAACGCTTAGTCCGCTTTCTGCAATTTGCAGAAGGTTTATGCCGTCCTGGATATTGTTAATTGCCTGTTTATTACCCCTTATCTGGGATCTTAAGTTCTCGGAAATTGAGAGGCCTGCTGCATCATCTGCTGCCCTGTTGATTCTATAGCCGGATGATAGCCTTTCAATTGATTTTACCAGGCTGCTGGTATTACTGCTGAGGTTTCTTTGCGCAATTAATGATGCGATATTGTTGTTTACTACTACTGACATGGTTACTCTCCTTGTTTTTTACTTACATCCTTGTAAATTCGCAGTAAGATCCCCCCGGTAGTTAAATTAGCCGGTTGTTAAAGGGTTACAGGTTAGGCGCAAGCCTTTAAAAGGATTCCCGGCGCGCTCAGGCTGCCGGTTAAATAATCCCTATAAGGCTTTAACCGTTACTTACTTGTATTTTGTTTAAGAACTTTTGTGGAAATTTTCTTTCACAGCAAATTCGTTTATCCATATAGAAAATCTATGCAGAAAACTCCCAAATGTTCTCCCGTTGCCGTTATTAATTATTTTTTCCCTGTTGTTTTTTCTTACACTTAATTTATCGAAAACCGGTTAACATTCTTTAACATTTTAATTTAATCTCATACGAAAGATGGAGAAAAAAATTCAGGAATAATCTAAAACCGTTACTAAGAGTCTATCCGACAATTACTTAATAGCGTCATTCTGAGCCGCCTCCCGCCATAGGCGGGGCGGGCGAAGAATCTCTTTGTATTTCATGAGATGTTTCGCGGAGCCTGTGCTGAGTGAAACGAAGTGCTCAACATGACGATAGATTATTTAGGTTTTAAATAGGGGGATTCAGAAGTGAGGGCTGACGGTTTTTTTAAAAAATCAAATCAGGTTTTTAGAAATTACATTAACAGAAATTAATAAAATTTAATTATTTTATTAATTTCTATTTTCATGAATCTTTGTTTATGTGATTAATTTATAAGTATTTATTCCGGTAAATAAAGAAAGGATAAGATTAATGCAAATTAATAGCGTATTTAGAAATGTAATGTCATTCAAGCAACAAACAGCCCCACCAGAAAATCAAAGTCAAAAAGGAAGTCCCGGTAATGGTAACGAAGATCCACCAGTAGCCCTTCCGGCATTTCACTGTGGAGGTTCTTCAGGTGCCCAGTGTCCTCCTCCTGTTGTTTCTCCTCAAGAAGAAACAGATGAATAATTGAATAACCACACACACAAAAAAGCGGCGCAGGCTTTATAAAGCCTGCGCCGCCTCATTTTTATAAAAATTTTTATAAAGAAACTTATTCAACTATTTTAATTACGTTAACAGGGCAGGCATCTGCTGCTGCTTTGCAATCTTCTTCATTACCGGAAACCATATCCTGATGGACATGTATGGTATCTGTAAGTTCAAAAACATCACTGTTTATTGAAACGCAAGCCCCGCAAGCTATACATCCCGGAACAATTTCTACTTTCATAATTAATAAACCCTTTCATTTTACCTGAATTCACATCCTATTATGTTAAAATTTCGGTGTCATAACATTACCTATGTAGTTAATTTTTAAACCAGTGCATAATTAAGTTAATTTTATCGGATTGTTATCCCTTTGTTTCACGGCCAGGGCAACCTTCACCGGATGAAATTAACAGGATTTTTAAAATGTATGAAAAAATAAGTATAATCCTAAAACATTAACAGGTTTAGGATTATACAAGTCATTACCTGGTATTTTCAAATATCTCAGGCAAATAAGGTATGCCATATATCGGCATATTCTCTCTCTTTTCCATTAATCTTAAATATGGCGCCGTCTTGTGTCATTATAGTGTTTCCACGTCCGTCAAAATTATCGACAGATTCTGTTTCATCTGACATTGCCAGGTTAATTTCTGTTATTCCAAGCTCTGTCAGTGATTTTGCTTCACTATTATATCCGGCTGTTTTCATTGCGAAATTATATTTTTCTTCAAGTTTTTTGATATCTTTCGAATCAAGAACCATATCACCATTGCCGTTAATAAGGCCTTCCTTGAGGGCTAATGCTTTAAGAGCCTCAAAACCGTCTTTATAGCCGTCTGCAATGCCGTCTCCGTTAAGGTCGGTATTATTTCCGAAAAGCTCACTGCCGTCATCGCCGCCGTTTATACAAAGTGCGCCGTCTGCAACATCATTAATCAGGTCAAGATCACCATCTCCGTCTATATCAAACTTGACCAGCCTGTCTGATGTTTTTATTCCGTCCCCGTTAAGGTCAAAAGTAAGCGGAGAGTGCTTTATAACACTTGCCAGAACATCCAGTACTTCTCCACTGATTTTAATAGTTCCTCCGACTCCTTCGGTAGCTGACCCATGCCCGGTGCCGACTCCTGTTCCTGATGCAAGGCTGCCAAATTGACCATATGAAATGCGGTCAACAACTTCTCCATCCTGGTTTACAATAAGAATTTGATTTCTTCCTATTGATTCACCTGCAGTTCCGGCATCTGATAATTGGGTCAGTAATTCCTGAAGTAAAGCATCATTTGCATTGCCGTTCTTTGAATAAGCATTGACCAGGCTTTGAAGGTTGTCTCCATAATAACTTCCTAATACATATACCTGGTCATTAGCGTGGTCCAGGGCACTGGCAAGCACATTGTATTTTTTGCCGTCAATAACCAGGGAGCCGCCGGTGCCTTCCTCCTCAGAATCACGAGTTGTGCCGACGCCTGTTCCTGATGCAAGGCTGCCAAATTCACTATATGAAATACGGTCAAGAATTTCTCCGTCTTTGTTTACAACAAGAACCTCCTGGCTGCCTACATTTTTATCATTAAAACCGTTCTTTTCAAGTGTAGCTAATAATTCCTGGAGTTCGGCATCGTTTCCGGAACCATCTTCATTGTCGGAGTATTTTTTGAGAAGGTTTTCAAGACTATCGCCTTCATAACTTCCGATCAAATATACATCTTCAGGCTCTTTAGGAATTAATTGAGAAAAAAGAGACATAAAAAGCATCATTGAAAACATTTGCGTCATGCCATTTTGCATTGATGAAGTGTTATTTACAGGAATATAATTATTATAATTTATATTTACATTCATTGCAGGCTGCACAATATTATATAAAAGAGCCTGAAGATTATAATTTTGACTCATATCAATAAAATTATTGTTATTATAGAAAGAAGGCTGATAATTATAATAACTTGAGCTTATATTATTATAAGTAGAAGGCTGGTAATTGTAATAACTTGAACTCATATTATTATAGAAAGAAGGCTGGTAATTGTAATTTTGACTCATATTATTATAAATAGGAGTCTGGTAATTATTGTAAAAATTGTTCCATACTGGCACTGTGTTGTACATAACCGTTTAACCTCCATCGAATCTTTAGGGCTATATCTTACTTATATAAAAACAGTATATATTAAATATATTGCCTAAATATAATAAAGATTTTACATTTATTTACATTTGCAATATAGTAATCTTCAAAAATAATTAACTCGAATTGCTAATTACCCCGAGTCGTGAATTAGCCAAAAGCCAGGATATGACTGAGCAATATTTGTTTGCGGAGCGGGAGCGCAAAATGGTCCGGCTTTGTTGCGAAGCAGGCGGCGCTGTCCGCATTTTAGCAGCGAAGCAGGAGTTCGCAAGAACTCATTTTCGCACCGGTCATTTTAAAGCTCATTCATGCCAAAAAATTATAGCCGGTAAAGCAGTAAGATCATTCGGCAAATTTTTATAAACTTATAAACAAAGTTTAATAACCCCAATGACGGGTTAGCTAAAAAACAATTATAGCTCGATAAAAATTCCTTAAAATTTATAGAAAAGAGGCGCGCGGCGCAGCCGCGCGCCCTCCTCTGGGGCGGGCTGGGAGGGCGTTTTAAGGAATTTTTAAAA
>JANQEB010000072.1 GCA_028278605.1 Candidatus Gastranaerophilales bacterium | reverse complement strand
AAGCCGAAGTATCGTTTCACTCCTCGCAATGAAAATGAGTTACAAAAACGAAAATGAGTTCTCGCGAACACCTGCTTCGCATCAAAAACTAAATCGTTTCCGTTTTTATACTCCTGCTTCGCAAATGACGCCACGTCAAAAAATATCACTACCAAGGTTTTTGAACAATTCTCATTCTTGCGAATTCAAGAAGTGTAATAATATAAACTGTTAAAACAAAAACCGACCGATATATCGGTCGGTTTTTGCTATTTTTGATAAAAACCAAATAATAATGTATGATTACCATAAAGACTATTTGGGATAACCAATGATAAAAATAATTGACAAGGGCGGATATTCGCTGACAAACCACCGGGTTAACTACAGAAGAGCCGTTCTTTGGCTAGGGCAGACATGTAATCAGCGTTGTTATTTCTGCTATTTTGCAAATATTATGGAAGAAAAGGGGCATCCTGAAAAGCCTTTTATGTCATTAGAAAAAGCAAAAGAAATCTGCAAAACCCTGAGGTTCAAATATAATAACAATTCTATAGACATACAAGGCGGTGAACCTACTATTTATCCGCATATTTTTGAGCTAATGAAATACTGTAATGAAATCGGACTTAAACCAACCCTCATTACAAATGCACTGGTTCTCGACGATATAGAAAAATGCAAAAAGTTTAAAGAAGCAGGTGTTTTTGACTTTTTAATAAGCGTACATAACCTTGGTGAAGCGCATGATGAAGTTGTCAAAGTTCCCGGCTCTCATAAACGTCAGATGAAAGCTATTGATAACTTAATGGAACTTGATATCCCATTTAGGTTTAACATTGTTTTAACAAACGAAGTCTTGCCGAATTTACAATTGATTGCAGGACTTGCTGAAAAAAAAGGGGCAAGAGCGTGTAACTTTATCGCATTTAACTGCTCTCCCGGTCAGGAAGGCAAGCGAAATAAAGATAATGTAACTTTATATTCAAAAATTAAAACTGTTTTACCTCCGGTTATTGATTATCTTGACGAACGAGAAATTGAAGTCAATTTGAGATATTTACCCTTCTGCCTCTTTGAACCCAAATACAGAAAATTTATTCAGGATACAAAACAAACAATATACGATTTACATGAATGGGAGTATACAGGGCGTTTATGGACACAAGACAAGCCTCAGCGCCGAGCCGCCGACCCTCTGGATGAACCGCCAAATTTATTTAAATACCTTCTTGAAAGACGAGAAGGAGAAAGTAGGGATATAGCCAGGTTTTTTGAGGAAAATCCGCATAAATACGAAGAAAGCATGTCTGTAAAAGTTAAAGAACCGACAAAACAGCTTACTGATATTGCAGTTAAAGTTGGAGATTATAAACCTTTATTTTTCAACAACAACCTTGGATATGATGAAAACTTAACAATCTATGACTACGCGTATATAGAATTCAGGGAAATATCAGCCTGTACATATCGCTACAAGAAATTAGATAAATGTAATAGTTGTGAAATTACCGGAATATGTGATGGTTTCCACAAAGATTATGTAGAATTTTGGGGGGATGAAGAGGCTATTCCGGAAAAATCAATCGGCAAAAAAATATATGACCCCAGATATTATATGAAAGACCAAATGAAAGTGGTTGAAAAAGAAGAATATAACTGGGCGTTACCGCAAGGGGAGGGAAATTAATGCTCAATCTTCCCTTAGTCTCAGTAGTCATAACAAGCTACAACTATAGCCAGTTCATAGAAGACTGTCTCTACAGCATTTTGAATCAAACATACCGCCCGGTTGAATGCATTATTATTGATGATTGCTCAACGGATAATTCTGTTGAAATAATCCAAAATTTTATTGAAAAAAATAAAAATTCTGATATTACATTCAGGCTCGTACAACAAGAAGTTAATCAAGGGCAGCTAGCCGGGTTTGTGCGTGGAATTAAAGAAGCGTCAGGAATATTTATAAACTATGTGGATGCTGACGATATAATTTTACCGGAATTTGTAAATACTCACGTCCAGGCGCATTTTGAAACAAATGTGGCAATGACTGTTTCCCAACAAATTGAATTTGATCAGGATAATCAAGTGCATTCTTTGTATAGTCTTGCTGTTCCTCAAGAATCAACAAAGGAACTTTTTAGTTTTGAAAGAAAATCTTTTAATGAACTCGGTCAGTTATTAAATAATCAAAATTTTATAAATAATGAAATTAAATCTAAAGTTATAAATGCCGAAACACATCCTTTTAATGTTTGGCATTGGGGTCCTACAAGCTGCGTGATGTTCAGAAAAACAGCTTTGGAATTGTTTGTTAACGCTGATTGCCTTTATGAAAACTGGAAATATTGTTCTGATAAATTAATTTTCAGTTACGCACACTTGCTTGGCGGAAGTTGTTTGCTATATATACCTTTAGTAGCATATAGAAGACATACCCGGAAAAATTTTTCTAACTTTGCAATTGTCGGGGATAAAAGATTTTTCACAGAAAATTCACTTAAAATAAAATCGGAAAATAAAGCTGCAGTTTTCCCGGATATATTAAAAATCTTCATTAATGGAAAAGAAAATTTTATCCAGTCAATGGGAGAGGAAGGAATATTAAATTTAGTAAAATTAATGTTTAAAAACAATAAAGCCCGGGTAGCTGAACAAAACATAGAATTACTTAAAAAAGTTTTAAATTGCCCTGATAATAGCAAAATTTTTAAAAAACTCAATATAACTTGAATTCATACTACAAGAAAGCTTTATAAAAAGAATACAATTAACGGTTACTTGTTAAAATCGGTATAAGTCTGAAAGTAGAGGTTTTACATATGTTTCAACCAGTGGTAGTGATATAAAAATAAATTAAAAAAAACTTATAGAAAATAATAACTGTTTTAAGGATAATTATAACTATGCAATTAATCGAATTAACGCCTATTCGGCAGAATACCGGTTAAATTGTATTAAGTAGCTTATAAAGTAATAATTAACCCGTGATAAAATACAAGCGAGTTGAAGTGAAAATATATCATAAAAAAGTATGAAAGAGAGGAACTAATGGCAGAAATGAAAAATCATTGTCCAATTTGCGACTATAAAGGAGTTTTCAATAATTTTAGGGACCGAAAAGAAGTAAGATGCCCTGAATGTGGTTCTTTGGAAAGACATAGAGCTTTTTATTTTACCTACAAAAATGAATTTTTAAATACAAAAAAAACACTAACACTTCTTCATTTTGCGCCTGAAAAATGTTTTGTTGATTTAATTTATAAAAATGAAAATATAAATTATATTCCGGTAGATATTGACTGCCAGAGATATAAATATGTGCAAAATATAAAAAAAATGGATGCCACTTCAATTGATATTGCTGATAATACTATTGATGTTCTTATTGCAAATCATTTATTAGAACATATTCCCGATGATATAAAAGCAATAAAAGAATTCCACAGAGTGCTTAAAAATAACGGGAAAGCTTATATAAGCATCCCATTGAATAAAGACCTTGATGAAACTTTTGAAGATGATACTATCGTAACCGAAGAAGAAAGACTTTTATTTTTTGGACAAAAAGACCATGTCAGGTCCTATGGAAAAGATTTTCCCAAAAGATTAGAATCAGTTGATTTTACAGTAAAGCATTTAAATGTAGAAAGAAACTTGTTTGTTTGTCAAAAAACTAATACCTAAATTATTTAAAAGAAAAAGTTGATTTTTAATGAAATTATCAGTAATAGTTCCAATATATAATGCGGAAAAATTTCTTGCCCGGGCAATAGAATCAATCCTGGTCCAGCAGGAAGTCAATGAGATTCTTCTGATAGAAGACGGCTCCCCTGATAATTCCCTGCAAATAGCCCTGGAATACGTGAAAAAATATCCAAATAAGATCAAGCTTTACCAGCATCAAGATAAAAAAAATCATGGCGCCGGCGAAACCAGAAACCTGGGGATTAAAATGGCAACAGGTACTTATATAGCATTTCTGGATGCTGATGATATTTACCTGCCCAACAGGTTTAAAAATACCGTTGAAATTTTAAGGAACAATCCTGATATTGACGGCACCCACGCAATGCTCGGGGTTTTTTTTGAAAACGATAAACTAAAAAAACAATTTGCTAAAAGATATGAATTACCAACAGGTTTAATTGGTGATACAGGACCTTCTGATGTTATAAAAAAGCTTATGATGCCGGGTTATGGCGGGATTCACCTTGATACATTAACCTTTAAGAAGAGTATGATTGAAAAAACAGGATATTTTGATAAAGACCTGAAAATAAGCCAGGATTGTCATTTTATAGGCATACTGGCATTATGCGCAAAACTAGCGGGCGAACCCAGAGATATAATTGTCGCTCAAAGAAGAGTACATGATAATAACAGGATAACTAACGAAAAAAATTTTTTTAAATACCATAAAATGCTGGTACCTCGTTTTATCAGGCGGGCTAAAGAATACAATATAGATATTTGCCAATACCTCCCCGCGCTAACACTGAAGCATTTTAATTACTTAAAAGGCTACAGCCAGGTTTTTAGCAATAAAAATATCTGGCTATTAAAATTTTTGTTTATCAAAGAATTAATAACTATGCCTTTTTATATTAAAAAACTTTCTTTAAAATATGCTTTAAAAGAATACATTTACTTCCTGTTTAAAAATAGCTTTTTTATATTCACAACTTATTATGAATTTTTAAAGTATTTAAAAAAGAAAAATTTTCAAAAAAGATTTGATAAATTTGCAGGCAAATATAAGGATAAAAAAGTCATAATCTATGGGACCGGCACTGTTTTTGATGTTATTACAGACAACTTTGACATAAGTTCTTTAAACGTTGAATATGTTTCTGATGTAAAATTCTCTGAGTCTTCCGATTACAAGGGATTTAAAGCTATTCCTTATGCAAAAATCCCCGGGCAGACCCCTGATGTGGTTTTAATCACGCTACAGGATGCCCGTCTGGTAAAGAATTTTTTTGAAGAAGAAATCTTTCCTAAATACGGAAAATTTGAATATATCTTCCTTGAAGAAATAATTGGCAGTGGTATTTTTTGACGTGCCCTCCTTGCAATGACATAAGGAAAATTAATTAACAGGACTTACGCAAAGTAGAAAAAATTCATAAAAAAGAAACATCCTGATTCGTCTTTTTTTCCAAGAAGTGTCAGGATGTAATTATGATTGATTCTA
>JANQEB010000053.1 GCA_028278605.1 Candidatus Gastranaerophilales bacterium | reverse complement strand
TTTTCGCAAGCAATCTTAATAACGGCATAGCAGGTAAAAAGATTGCTTCGCAACACGATTATACGCATATATAAGAAGATCCACGGCTCGCAATGACGTGCATGCTTTCCAGTGCAATAAAAGTAAAAAATTATAATAAGACTTTTGAGACTGCATACTAGTACTCTGTTAAATTAATTTTGTCCGTCATCCTGAGCCCACCCCACCATGGGTGGGGTGGGCTCAGAATGACGATTCTATAAAATTTACTTAACTGTGCACTAGTGCTCTGTTAAATAGTCCTGCGAAGCAGGAATAACGATGTAAAAATCAGGATTACACCGATATTAATAAATAAATCCGCAGCGTTAAATACCGGAAAATTAATAAAATTAAGCTTTATAAAGTCAATTACATATCCAAAAACCAGCCTGTCATAAAGGTTTCCGGCTGTACCGCCAAGAATAAGTCCTATTCCTAAAGACTGGAGCCCGGTCAGGTTACGGTGATTTTTAAAAACATAAATAATAAGAGCAATTAACACTATTAGCGAAAATATACCTAGAAATAGAGGTTTATCTTGCAAAATTCCAAATGCAGCGCCGGTATTATAAACCCTGGAAAGACTTACGATTCCCTCGTCAGCTATAACTCCATGGGTAAAGTGTATTTTCTCGGTAATAAAAAATTTTGAAACCCTGTCAATAAGAAATATCAGGGCCAGTGTAGTAAAAACTATAAGTTTACTGCGCATTTTTATCTTCTGGTGCCACAACATTTACTACATTGACCCGTTTTATCAACACTGCTGTTCCGGAAAGCTCTATTTCAGGCCTTTTATAGGTATCCTTTTTGACATTACAGTAACTTACAGAAGCCACTGCAAGTTCGTTTCTGAATTTATTATTAGATTCCACTACTCTCTCAAGCAATTTAATATCTACAGGAACTTGCCTGAAAACCTCTTCGGATTTTTCTCTTGGATAAGAAAGGGTTTCCCTTATAATTGAGGCAACGGCAAACATATCATCAGGAATATCCGCCTCTAGCGAAATTGTATATGTATGTTCCGGAAAAACCTGTCCCGGTGCGTATAAACTAATATCTAAGCCTTTTGCATCGCCGTATTTTATAGAAGTTTCTTCATATAAAGTCTTATCTGAAATTACTCTCCAGCCTTTTCCAAATTTACGCAGGTAAAGTACGGTTCTGACAGTGCTTTCAATTAATCCGTTATCACCTGTTATCTCTGATTTTTCAAGGGTTGTGCCTGTAAGGTTTTCGTTGATTTCAACCGTAGCATAGCTGCTGTCAAATTTTATATCCTGGATCTGGCTTTCATAGGATAGATCAGTTGATAATTCCCAACTGTCATTTAACAGGCTTATTAATTCATTTTTTGTAAACCCGTCCCCGCTTATAAATTCATCTGCATACAGCTCCTTAAGAACTTTGCTATCGTGGTTTTTAAAAGTCCGGAAATATTTTGCCATGAATTCATTAAGCTGTTCTGCTTCTTCTGTTAATTCCTCTCTTACAAAGCAGGTATAGTGTATGTTTTCATTACTTTCATTTTCCCGGGGAAATACAGGATCAGCTGCGCTAAGGGCAATAGCCAGTCCCGTAAAAACACAAAGCCCAAAAATTAATTTTTTTTTCATAAACCTAACTTTCTTTTATTTCATTAGTGAATATACCGGTTAAATTAATTATATTCAGAATTATAACATTTCCCGGTGAAGTTATTGAATAAGTTATTTATAAGTGTATATTTTTAAACCTACTTCGGGAGCCTGACAAAAGTGAAAAACGGCAAAAACAAATATAAACTAAAAAAAACTTACATAAACCTATAATAACCAATATATTTATAACTTTTGCTATCTATATTAAAGATTTTACTTAACTATGCAGTAGTTACTTAAATTGTATAACTCTTCAAGCTTGTAATAATTCTTTTCTTTGCTTCATAAACATTAAGAAGCCGAATTCAATAAGCAATTGCAACATTCAGTTCTAAAGCCTTTTGATTAGGGGATTTAAAGCCTAAAATTTTCATAGGTCTATTGTTAATCC
>JANQEB010000013.1 GCA_028278605.1 Candidatus Gastranaerophilales bacterium | reverse complement strand
AGAGTTAAAGCGGGAATATGACGGGCAGGATAAATTAATCTTTACCATCAAGATGCATGAGCTTATGGGACAGCATAATTTAACCATAAACCCTTTTTCTAAGGTTATAGGCTACAACCAGGGCTGGTTAAGCCAGGTTGTGCTTGGCAAGGAGCCTGTTTCTAAAAAGTTAATGCAGAAGTTGTGTGCTTTTTCCGGTTTGCCGGAAGATGAGATTACAAGCTGGGTTGTGGCGGATAAATATTCGGAAGATGCTCTGCGTAAAGCATTGGAATGCTAATTAACCTGGACTGCCAGTTGTATTTTTGCAATACAGGTATCTGAGCAGTTATGATATTTATAAGTAAGCAGGCCGTAAATTTTACCTGAAAATTTTTAGAAGTTTCTGAATATCTTCATCAAGCTCAATTTCTAAAGTGATATTTTCTTGCGTTTTTGGCCTCAAAAAACTAAGTTTATATGCCTGAAGAGCCTGGCCATTCAGGTTAATTTTGTTAATATTCCCCCCATAAAGGGGATCTCCGGTTACAGGATGGTTAATATAAGAAAAATGAACCCTGATCTGGTGAGTCCGTCCTGTTTCCAGCATGGCCTCTATAAAAGTGTTCTGCTTAAACCTCTCAAGAACCCGCCAGTGGGTTATTGCGGGTTTTCCTCCTTCGACTACGCCCATTTTGTGTCTTTGAGAAGGATGCCTGTCTATGGGCAAATCAATTATACCTGAATCTTCCTTAACCACACCCTGCACAACCGCCAGGTAACTTCGTTTTGCAGTCCTTGTTTTGATTTGCCCGGAAAGAAATTTATGCGCAAAGTCGTTTTTAGCTATCATAAGAAGCCCTGAGGTTTCCCTGTCTAACCTGTGTAGAACCCCGGGACGCATAACCCCGTTAATTCCTGATAATTTACCGCTGCAATGGTAAAGAAGAGCATTTACCAGAGTGTGTTCACGCTCTATTGAAGTTGGATGGGTCAGCATTCCGGACGGTTTATTAACTACGAGCATATAATCATCTTCATACCTGATATCAAGCGGGATATTTTCCGCGCTAAGATTCAGGGGCTTAGCTTCCGGGACTTGTATAATAATCTGGTCTTCCTCTTTAAGTTTATAGGAATTTTTAGAAACCTTTCCATTTACAAGGACATTTTCCCCGGAAGTGATAAGCTGCTGTACTCTTGAACGTGATAAACCGGGGACAAGTTGCGCTATAAATCTATCAAGTCTTGTACCGGCTTCTTCTATATCAACTTCAAGCTTTATTTTTCCGTTGTTAGTCATAAATATTATTATATCCCTACTGCGAAATAAATTTTTTGTGGATATAATAAATTATGCAAAAAAATGAAAAAAAATTCAGATACGCGCTGGTAATAGAATATATTGGAGCTTCCTTCTGCGGAAGCCAGGTGCAATGCGGCAAAAAAACAATCCAGTCAGAAACTGAACGCGCAATTGCCATTTTGGCCAAACAGGAAATTAAAACACATTTTTCCGGAAGGACTGACAGCGGGGTTAACGCAAAAGGACAGGTCTTTCACTTTGATATTGACAAAAAACTTGATATAAAAAAATTTACGCATTCTCTTAATGCTCTTTTGCCCGAAGACATAAGCATAAGGCAGATGATACAGGTTGACCCGTACTTTCATAGCCAAAAAAGCGCGAGATACAGGTGGTATCGCTATATAATAAACAACAGGCCGGGCCGTTCAGTTTTGTTAAAAAATGTTAGCACACATATTCCGGAAAAATTAGACGCGGGAGAAATGCAAAAAGCACTTGATTATATTGCAGGAAACCACGATTTTACAAGCTTTAAGAAAACAAATTCTGATAACCCGGCAAAAGAATGTAATTTAATTTTTGCCCGTTGCAGAAAAATTTCAGATATTATTTACATAGATTTGATTGCAAATCGTTTTTTATATAATATGGTTAGGATAATAGTGGGCACTTTAATAGAAATCGGGCGAGGCTCTTATAAAAATGGGCGGGTTCCGCGTAAAAGTGAGCAGGACTTCTGTACAGCAGAAAAAATGCTTGAAGTCCTGAAGGCAAAGGACCGCAAAGTTGCCGGCCCTACAGCCGGTCCCCACGGATTAACGCTAATGGGCGTCGGTTACGACGAAAAATATAATCTTAATGAATTAATGCATATGGAGGCAACTCATGAACAAAACATACTCTGCCAAGCCTCATGAAGTCGAGAGGAAATGGTATCTGATAGATGCTCAAGACGTGGAGCTTGGAAGGCTTGCATCACTCACCGCAAACATTTTACGCGGAAAGCACAAACCCCAATACACACCACATATTGATACAGGTGATTTTGTCATCATTATCAACGCTGATAAAGTCAAGGTTACCGGAAAAAAAGAAACAGATAAGTACTATTACTCACACTCCGGTTATCAGGGCGGCTTAAAAACAATTAATTTCAAGGATATGATGCAAAAATTCCCGACAAGAGCCATGGAAAAAGCTGTAAAAGGAATGCTTCCTCATAATTCCCTTGGGGCTCAGCAGTTCAAGAAGCTAAAAGTATACGCCGGCCCGGAGCATCCGCATGAAGCTCAGCAGCCTGTCGAATGGAAAAACCTGGAGGTGATTAAGTAATGACTAAAAAAGAATATACGGCTACAGGACGCAGAAAATGTGCTATAGCAAGAGTAAGACTTGTTTCCGGCGGTAAAGGCAAATTAATCGTTAATAACAGGACTTCTAAAGAGTACTTTGGCAATTTACCTGCCCTTGAAATGAGAATTTTCCAGCCCCTCGTGCTTACAAAAAGAGAAGGTGATTTTGACATAAGAGTCAAGGTAGTTGGCGGAGGAATAAGCGCTCAGGCAGGGGCAATTAAACATGGAATCTCAAGAGCCCTATTGCTTGCAAGTGATGAGAATAAAGCCATACTTCGCTCAGAAGGACACCTGACCAGAGACCCGCGTGTTAAAGAACGTAAAAAATACGGTCAGAAAAGGGCAAGAAAAAGGTTCCAGTTCTCAAAACGTTAATTTTATTATTTATATTGCTACGAAAAAGCGGGCAGCGAAGCTGCCCGCTTTTTTAGTTGGGAGGAAGGGCGTTTTAAGGAATTTTTAAAAACAACTACTGCACAGTTAAGTAAATTTTATAGAATCGTCATTCTGAGCCGCCTCCCGCCATAGGCGGGGCGGCCGAAGAATCTCATTACCTGAGATCCTTCGGCCACCCCCCACCATGGGTGGGGTGGGCTCAGGATGACGTAAAATACAAAACAGATGTAAAAACTTTTTGTTTGTTCCTTAGTATTATAACTGATGAACAAAGTCATTGCAGCAATGACTAAACATTACTAAAAAATTTTACAGCTTAAAACTAATTCTTTAATTCCTGTTTGAACCACTCTATGCTCAAATCAGCTACCTGGTCAAGAGTTCCGGGTTCCTCAAAGAGATGTGAAGCCCCGGGCACGATTTTTAGCTCTTTTTTGGACTTTATTTTTTCCATAGCCTTCTTATTCAAATTGATTACAAGGTGGTCATTTCCGCCAACAATCAGCAAAACAGGGACCTTCACGTTTTCAAGGTAATCTTCTGCCAGGTCAGGCCGGCCTCCTCTTGAAACTATGGTTTTAATTCCGTTTTTAAGCTCAGCTGAAGCGTATAATGCCGAAGCTGCCCCGGTGCTTGCCCCAAAATATCCTATAGGCAGCTCTTTTGTCTTTTCATTTTGCTGGATCCATTGTGTAACAGCTTCCAGCCTTTTGCTTAGAAGGTCAGTGTTGAACCTGTTCATATAATCCAGGTCCTCTTCCGGGGTTAGCAGGTCAAATAACAGTGTTGCAAAGCCGTTTTGTCTGAGTTTTTCAGCCACGTAGTTATTTCTTGGGCTTAGCCTGCTGCTGCCGCTCCCGTGGGAAAATATGACAATTCCGCCTGCATTGTCAGGGATTCCCAGCTTTCCTTCAAGCGCAATATTACCCACATTTATCTTAACTAATTCTTCCATGACTTACAGTTTAGAAAAAACCTTGGCAGTTTTAAATTGCCCGGGCGGGTTTTTTTAAAATTACCTGTCAAAAATTATATGCTCTCTGGGATTGTATTTTCTGGCTTTTGCAAGTTCTATGAAAAGCTCTTTTTCCTTATCAGTGAGGTTTGAAGGGATATCAATCCTGACAGTTGTTATCTGGTCGCCTCTTCTGCCGGAACCGGCATCGGGCAAACCTTCTCCTGCCAGCTTAAACTTCTGTCCTGAACGGGTTTCAGGCGGGATTTTCAGGTTGATAAACCCGTCAACTGACGGGACCTGTATTTCAGCGCCTAAAGCCGCTTCTGTAGGGGTAATAGGGACTTCACAAAGTACGTTTGTGCCTTCAAACGTAAAGTACGAGCTTTTGATTATGTGGACATGCAGGTAAAGATCGCCGTTTTCTCCGCCATTTAAGCCTTTATTTCCTTCCGAGTTAATCTTGATTTTAGAACCTTCATTTATTTTCGGCGGAATTTTTACATTCAGCTGCTTATGCGTGGAAACTTCTCCTTTCCCGCTGCAAGTGCTACAGGAAACGCCGTTTATTATCCTTTTACCCCTGCACCTGCCACAGGTATCGGTTCTCAGGATATTGACTTTTCTTATAGTCCCGTTATGTGCTTCTATAGGGGTTATGCTGATTTCCGCGGTTATGTCTTCGCCTTTTTTGGGCTGGGGTTTTTGGGGTTCAGTTTTTGCTTTTTTTTCTGCAGTTTCTTTTTTTTCTTCCCCGGGTTTTTTGTCATCTTTTGCAAATTTGCCGGTAAACCCTTTAAGTATATCCCCCAGGTCCATATTAAAAGGGTTATCCTGTTTTTTCCCTGCAGTTTCAGGCCGGGCTTTTTTACCTGAATATGCTTTGGATGCCTGCTTTTTAGTCTGTTCTCCGGTTTGCGGTTTTATGTCTATGAACCCTTTTAAAATATCGTATTGAAGGCGCGTTTTATCGTCGCCAAGCACAGAGAAAGCCTCGCCAATTTCTTTGAACTTTTCTTCGGAAAGCCTGTTTCCCCGATTCACATCAGGGTGGTATTTCCTTGCAAGTTCCCTGTAGGCCTTTTTTATTTCCTTTTTATCAGCAGTACGGTTTATTCCCAGTACTTTATAGTAGTCTTTTTCCTTGTTCAAAAACTATCTCCGGGTAAAAAACTTTAATATTATTTATTAGCTTATTTATTACATTTTAAACTTACTTTAACCAAAAAACACCGAACTTATACATGAAT
Organism: Candidatus Gastranaerophilales bacterium; assembly: GCA_028278605.1. Taxonomy (GTDB): domain Bacteria; phylum Cyanobacteriota; class Vampirovibrionia; order Gastranaerophilales; family UBA9971; genus JANQEB01. The sequence goes on along the minus strand of JANQEB010000013.1, from coordinate 6,728 downwards.
GGGTATAGTTTTGCTCAAAAATCGGCAAAAAAAAGGCCGCTTTTTGAAAGAGCGGCAACTAGACTCGGGGAGGAGGTTTTGGGTATGGTCTTAAAATGGCCTTACATTTATTTTGTCGGTGAAATTAGTATAAACTTTAGAAAAGATGCTGGTTTTGTAACGAAATATTAATGAAAAATAGTATGTTTAAATGAGCTTTTAATAAAAATTTCTTAAAAACTCTGTTAAAGCTACAGGTCAGGGTTTTAAGGATAAACCCGGCCGGGCCTGTTAGTCTTGATTTTTAAAGACTAAACAACCCGGCTATATAAAATTTTTGAATATTAGACAAAAATGAATTTAATTAATCACGGGAATTATTTTTGTTTGTAGATTAGACTCATGTAGTTTGCGAGGAGGATATGAAAAAAAGGTTGTTTATTAAGCTTGCAAAAGTTTTAAAAAGTCATGTTTATTTATCATTGCCAATCTTTTTTGTTTCATTTTTTACTACTTCAATGCTGATTTTTATTTTCAAGACGTTTTAAAGACTGACTCCACCGGAAATATATTAATCTGAAAAAATAAACAAGATTTAATACATGAGAATGAAAAGCAATATAAGTAAGTGCTAAAAACCCTTTAATAGTCCATCTTCCAGCCGTCTAAGATAATTTTTCCGGCACAGCCCCAACCGGAGGAGCTCGTATTACATGTGCCTGTTTGGGGGTCATCAGAGGAGGCTCCCATAGGAAGAACTTTATCCTTGGTTACATAAAAAGCAAATATATCCCTGCCTATAGTATTTGGATCTTTTTCTATTCCGTTTACATCCATACCTACCTGAAAACAAATATTGCCTAAACTACCTTGCACTTGTGAACAATCAGATCCGGTAACATCCCAAAAAGTCCAGGCTACACCATCCTGAAATTTAATTGTAGGGCTACCTGACCAAGTAGTATAACTAGTGCCATTTAATATTTTAGAACTTGCGCTTGCATTATCATACCAGAGATTTCCCAGGCAACTGCCAGAATCACAGTCATCAATATATCTTACATATTTCAAAAAAGCATCTTTTACTTCATCATTATTATTTGCAAATCCGGTCAGAGACCCGTCATTTTCTGCCTGGATCATTGATACGACTTCAGTGAGTATTTTATAGTTTTTTTGCAGCCTGGTTACATATTCCAGTTTCTTGTAGTTTTGCAGCAGCGCCGGTATGGTAAGTGATGCCACCACACCGATAACAACCAGAGTAACCAGCACTTCCGCCAGTGTAAATCCTGTTTTTTCCCGCATATAGCCAACTCCTTATTTAAAATCCTTAAAACACTTATGAATTCATGCAATTCATGTTCTCATTAATCTATATCCAGGTCAAGTCATGAATTTACATGAATTAAAACATGAAAATCATGTCATGGTCATGATTTTCATGTTTTAATTTTTTAAAAGTCTTTCATATTAAGGGTTAGATGCGTTTAGTGATAATTGCCTTTTCGTGATTATGCCGCAGGAAGATTGCTGTAAATGTCAAGTATACTATCCTTAAAAAATAAACAAGATTTAATAAATGAAAGTGAAAAACAATAATAGCAGTATTTTAAGGGTTTTGAGCAGAGTGAAGTCCTACCCAAAACGATTTTCCCCTTCCTTCAAAGGAAGGATGATGGTAGGCGGATTCCAGGCATTTTTTAATTTAATTAATTTCCTGATTAACTTTTAAGATCAATATAATCCCCGAAAGAGGGATTATTTTCTTTTTTATATAGCGGAAAATTACATATAATATTTTTTTTAAAAAAAGGAGAAAAAAATGATAAAAGTTGACGAACTAAGAAAAAATACCGAAAAAGCTTTAGAGTTTTTTGCAGACAAAATTGCTTTTACGCTTGGGCCTGTTGAGTTAAAAAGAATGCTAGACTCTGAAAGCGATAAAATTCAGGTAATAGATGTAAGATCTTCTGATGATTACATCCATGGCCATATACCTGAGGCTATATCAATTCCCGCAAGCAATCTTGAGTTCTCAACGGATAAGCTCTCAAAAGATAAAATAAATATTGTTTACTGCTACGACCAGCAATGCCATCTGGCGGCAAAATGCGCAAGAATGTTAGCAGAAGAAGGCTATCCGGTTATGGAACTTGAAGGCGGTTTTGATTGCTGGCTGCATAAAGACTATGATATTGTAACTTCCGGCTAGAATTACGAAATGGCCTCATAAGCTTCTTACACCGGCTTAGCCGCAATATAGGCAAAAGGGCCTGAGGGTAAAACCCTCAGGCCCTTTTAGTATGAATTTATTAATACACTTCTTCCTGGTAATCATCAGCATCTTCAAGGTCTGCGATGCTTAAATCATCTTCTGGCTCAAACTCGTCCGGCAGGTAATCTTCCTCCGGCCAGACCGTATCAGCATCATAAACACATTGCATAAGGTTTCTGCAAAGGCTGAGATCAGCGCCTGTAAGGTCAGTTCCGCTCAAATTAACCCCGTTAAAATCAACTTCAGCAAAATCACCGCTAACTATGTTTGCATTGTTAAAAACCGAGCCTTCCAGTATTGACTCGACAAAATTCGATTCAGATACAGTGCTATGAGAAAAATTAACTGAGCTTAAGTCGCTATTGCTAAAGTCAATGGCTTCTATTTCCGACTTACTCAGGTCTGAGCCTGAAAGGTCAACCCTGCTAAGGTTTGCTCCGGTAACTTTCAGGTTGTTCAGGTCAACTTCTGTCAGGTCAAGAAAATTATTTTCATCATAATGCCTTGTGTTGTTAAATTGTTCAATGTTACCAGCTCTTAAAAGCTGGACTAATTCATCTTTGTTTAGTGATTGGCTCATAACAATTTCCTCATATGTTGTTTGATATGCATTAAATTATCGCCAGCTGCATCGCAAGCAGGACTGCCTGGGTACGGTTTGTAACATTTAGTTTTTTAAAAATGTTGTTTAAGTGTGTTTTTACGGTAACTTCCCTTATATAGAGCTTATCGGCTATTTCCTGGTTACTTGAGCCTTTTGCTACAAAGTTCAAAATTTCTTTTTCCCGAGAGGTAAGCTCGTCAATAGGTCCATCATAAGAGCATGCAATTGCAGTTCCTGTGCGCATTTCTTTTCCCCATTTTGACCTTCTTAAAAGCGCTTCGACCCTGGCCAGGAGGTTGGGAAGAGAAAACGGCTTGACTACATAATCATCAGCCCCGAATTTTAGCCCGGAAACCTGCTGGTAATCTTCATCAAGCGCAGTTAACATTATCACGGGAATGCATTCCATGTTTTTGTCTGACCTGATTGCTTTTAGGGTTTCCCAGCCGTTGAGCCCGGGCATCATCACGTCAAGAAGTATCAGGTCAAAAGGGGTTTCGTCCTCGTTTTTCAGGATTCTAAGAGCATTTACGCCGTCGGGCGCAACCACAATTTCATAACCATATGATGGAAGTACGTCTTTCAGGTACTTTGGTTCATCATCCACAAGTAATATCCTTGCAATAAACGACATTTGCGTTAATACTCTTAATAAACTTTCAACTTAAAGATACAACTCAATTGGTAATTAGGAAAAAAAATTTTTATATATTTATATAAAAACAGTATAAAATTATTATAGCAGCATTTTTTAAGAATAAAAGTGGTCAGGTCATCGCGAGACATAAAGCGGCATTTTTAGAGGGGAAAATGCTAACGAGGCGATCTTCCTTCATGCATAATGAGCAATCTTATTGCTTCGGAAGATTTTATTCTCTTTCAAAGCATGTTTCATGCCTGCGCAAATGGCTAAAAATTATATAATACCGTCTTTTAAGGCTTTTATCGCAGCCTGTGTGCGGTCTTCAACTGACAGTTTATGTAAAATATTACATACATGAGCTTTTGAAGTATGAATACTTACACATAATTTTTCAGAAATCTCCGCATTACTGAACCCGTCAACTATTAACTTTAAAACATCCAGCTCTCTTTCGGTTAATTGCGGATTTCCGTTATTTTCCCTGTCAACAGGCATTGACAACATATGAGTCCTTGAAACAGGCTTTCCGTGCAATAAAATACCCCTGATATTTTCAGCAACCGAAGGGTCAAACCATAAAGAACCGTCATTTATAAAATTTAAAACCTGGCTCAGCTTTTCAGGGGTCATATTTTTTAAGCAATAAGCCTGTGCCCCTGCGTTGAGCGCTTCTATTACCTCTTCTTCATTATTGCTGCCTGTAAGAAAAACCACTTTTATATCCGGGTCAAATGCCTTAATTGCCTTTACTGTCGCAATCCCCTTAAAACAGGAGGCATCAAGGTTAACAATCACGATATCAGGCTTTATTTTTTCAGCCAGCCTTAGACCGTTTTCCCCGTTATCTGCTACTTCCAGGTGAAAATTACTGTTATGCGCCTCCAGGGCAGTCCTTAAACCCAGCCTGGACATAGGATGGTCATCTATTATAAGAATATTTAAGCTATCGGAAAAATTTTTCAAATTACTGCCCCGGCTTTTCTTGCAATCAGATTTTATCACTAAATTGTTTTTTCCAATTAAAGTAAACCTTGCAAATGCATTTTTATATACATATTTTTCAGGCAAAAAAGAGTTAGAAGAATTTTTATGATCTCTAAAAAATTCAGGATTAACCTATTATATAAAAATTTTTTAAAATCTCAATGAAAAAATAAATTTTTTGTAAATATTGTTAAACTTTTTTTTTCAAAAAACTAAAATAAGTCAATTTTTTGAAAAAAAAAGTTTTTATTTATATGGAAGGAAGTTTTTGGCAGGTTGTTTTGGTTTATACAGATTCCAAATATGATATAAATACATCGAATAAGCCTTTACCGTTATTTGGTAAGGAAAACTTCAATGTAAACTCCAACCCTGATTATTCGAAGGTTAAAATTCCCGAGATTCAGGATGATTTTCAGAAAAAGAAAAAAACCGCTAAAAATGACGGCAAGTTCTCATTCCTGGAATTTGGGAAAAATATTGTTAAGGGAACAGGCCAGTTTTTTGTTGATATATTCAAAAATATAGTAGAAAACCCTCTTCTATCCCTGGGAGTACTCGCTGTAGCAGGGGCAATGGCTTCTACACCGATTGGCCTGATGATTTTATCCGGGTGCGGCCTGATGGCAGCTTTATTCGGCACAGCTATTGTGGCGTTTAAATCAGGACAACATATAGCTGGCGGCAAATGGGATAAGCTTGAAAAAGAAGGCATTGAAGTTGGAAAGATCATTATGACAGCTTTAACCAGTGCTTTTGGAGCAATAAAAGCATCAAAAATGCTTACTGCGGCGGCGTCTGAAACCGCCGCAACTAAAAAAGCCTTTTCTATAAGCGGCTTATGGGAAGGTATAAAGAAAAGATGTACCAGGGCTAAGCCTGACACTGCAGTAAATAACAAAGCCTTTTCTATGAGCGGCCTCTGGGAAGGCATAAAAAATTTACCGGCTAATGCAAAGAAGGGATTAATCGATGACTGGAAGCACTTATGGCCGGCTCTAAAAAAAACATTTAAAATAGATGCTGATTTAACCGGCAGCCTGATGTGGAGATTGTTAAAAGTTCCCTTTAAGGCAGTTAGAAAGCCGTTTTTATCAAAAGATAAACGCGCAAATTACAGGATATTTACACTTAAGAATAATAAAGGAGAAGGAGTTTACCAGACATTTGTAAATAAAAACTTAAGCAGGAGCAGAGTGTTTAGTGATCAAGAAAAAGCATATCTTGCGACTCTTGCAGACAAAAATAATCCAAACAGAGCCAGGTTATTTGACTGGACATTCAGTGCGTTTAGAAAATCCAATAATCCGGCTATTATTACATCAGCAAGACAGGTAGGGGGATAGGCCCCTTAACTAAGAGAAAGCGGTCGGCGCATGGAATGAGATTAGTGCTCTGTTATACAAATACCTGAGCAGTTATTAAGAAATTGGCATACATGCCGGGCTTAACCGCTGTATTTAACCATTGATACGATTTTTGTACCATTAAATCTCTTAAATTTATCAATCCCGTTAAGAAAGCCGAGCTCAATAACAAAGCCTATACCGGCAGGCACCCCGCCGGTTTTTTCAATAAGCTCTAAAGTAGCGGCAGCAGTTCCGCCTGTGGCTAGCAGGTCATCCACGACCAGAACCCTTTTGCCTTTTTCAATAGCGTCTTTATGGATTTCAAGTGAGTCTGTGCCATATTCAAGTTCATAGCTGACTTTTTCTACTTCAGCGGGGAGTTTTCCCGGTTTTCTTATTACAACCAGGCCTGCACCCAGGTTATAAGCTATAGGAGCACCAAATATAAAGCCTCTGGACTCAATTCCTGCCACGTAGTCAATATTATGGTCCTTAAACTCATCTGTAAGGAAATCAACGATTCTCTTAAAGGATTCCGGGTCTTTAAGAGCTGTTGTTATATCTTTAAAAACAATTCCGGGTTTTGGAAAGTCAGGAATATCCCTAATTCTTGATTTTACTAATTCAGACATTAATTTTTTCTCCTTTTTCTGGAACAATAGTATTCTACTAAAAAAATCCGGCAGTGGTAACATTATAACTGATAAACAGCGTCAGGTATAAGGATGATTGCGGAATCGTTGTAAATTATCAGCCAAACTGAGCTAAAGTATCAGTCAGTGTGAGCCAAATTCTCAGAGGGTGTTTGAAAAGTTTTTCATCATGTTAACTGCCTGAGCATTCTATGTAACATAGCCAAATAAATCATACCTTCACTGCTTTTAGGAGAAT
>JANQEB010000273.1 GCA_028278605.1 Candidatus Gastranaerophilales bacterium | reverse complement strand
CATATTTGCATAAAAGGCAGGAAAAGAATACCTCAAAATGAAATGATCTCAATAGGTTTAACTAATGCACAGTTAAGTAAATTTTATAGAATCGTCATTCTGAGCCGCCTCCCGCCATAGGCGGGGCGGGCGAAGAATCTCATTACCTGAGAAGGACGAAATAGTTTATGCCTGTAGCAATGATATTTCATTGACTAAATGACGAATTAAAAGCCCAATACAAAAGCAGGTGGGAGTGTGAAGTGTTTCATAGGGAGTCAAAACAAAAGCTGGGATTGGAAAGTTTCCAAGTTGAGGATTGGCAAAAGCTGGTTAATCACGTCGGATTTGTTTGCCTCGCTTATTCACTCTTATCAATACTTCGGCAAAAATGTGGAGGCTCTATTGGAGATGTTAAGTTTGATTTGCAGGATCACGTTTATGGAATTTCCAGCTCTGCTGATACTTTTGAGCAAAAACTAGCTTATTGAAGTTCTAATTATGATATTTGAATATTACTAATTTTTGCATGGTTTAAAGACAATGCCTGAAATTAAAAAAGATGAAACACGTGAAGAACGTATTGACATGGAGATAATAGTAGACGCTTATGGTTCTGAGGAGCAGGCAATGGGTTGGTATTACTATTTGAAGGATAAAATACAATTTCCTTTTACTGCACGCTGTATAAAAAATGTTGGTAAATCCCCAATGAGTAAAGGAGAAGAGATTTCTGTTATTAATATGGCAAATGAAGAAGAATGTATGCACGGAATGTTTGTTGAAATCAATTGGAATAATAGGTCATTTTGCATACCGCTGGAACAATTACAACCACTAAATACTGATGATGAAACCCTTGAAGCTGTTGAAGACTGGCAATACTGGGTGGCTCGTGGTTATGAGATCTAAAATAACTTTTCAAAGTCAAATAATTTGCTCATATTATCGTACATTTTAGTCTGTACTTCCCAGAAATCTTTTACTGATTTTGAAATATATGGCAATGTTTTATTGGAAATATCCCTGCCATCAGGATCATAATTCTTAAAAGTTTTAAAAATTTTCATTAAATCCCAGTTTTCCAGACCTATAGTCGGGTCTATAAGAGTCATTCTTGAGTTCATTATTTCAGAGAGAATTTCGCTGGTGATTTTCTTAAATTTTTTCTTATCTTTGTAGCCATCGTAAAGTCTAAGAATAGCTGCAACCGGGAAAAATGACATCTCTTCTAGAAAATAATCTAATATACACTTGTCCTTTTTTTCGATCTTCCGGCTCAATGAATTTATTAAACTTCTTTTTGTATCCGTATTTTTCTGCCAAAGCAAAAATTTTCTTGTTAGTTTCCTGAATAAATTTTACTGTCTCATTCATTGATTCATTCTCCTTGTTTATAAACTTTTCCAGCCTTTTACAACCTTCCCGAATTCTTCCTGAAACGCTTTTCTGTTTTTGTTTTCATACTTGATGTCTTTTGCAAATTCAACCCATTTTTCAGGAGTTTTAAGAATATTTTCATATGTATTCTTGATTTTTACAGCTATTTTTGCCTGTGCTGCATATTGTTTTCTATCCTTAGCTGAATCTGTGTCTCCAAGATAATCAATGTAAAATTTTACAATTTCTTTTGGGTACATAGTTTCCAGCTTTTCGGCAGCATTAAACGATACAGTATCAGTGCCCGGGGTATAACGCTTATAGCGTGTATCTACATCACTTAAAAGTAAATTTAAAACTTTTTCATATTCCTGTCTTTCCAATCTGATTTCAATTTGGGTACTTGTCCAGGCTTTATTTAAACTTTCAAGTATTTTAGGCTCATATTCCTGCCATTCTTCTGGTGTACAGGTATTTTTAAAATCCAGATAACTTTCAATATTGAATCTTGCAGTAGTTTGCTCGAATTTTAACCTGAGAAATTCTTGTCGGTTACCGTTATCCTGGGCTGTTTTTATTAAAAATTCCCTTAAACTTGAACTCCAGCCATCAGCTTTTTCAAGACCTTCATATGCAGTTTTCACAGCTTTATTGTGTTCACCTGCTTCTTCGTAGAATAATGTCAAATCATAATAATCCCTTCCGTGAATAAGGTTTTTATACCTGATTTCAAGATATTTTTCCTTATCATTTATATTTTTATAAAGTTGCATTGCATATCCTGATATCCATGGACTACCGGAGTCTTCAAGGTTTTCGGCCAGATATCTTAACTCGTCTTCTTCATAACAGGCAGCCTGAAGCGCATCAAAAATTTCATTTTCAAATCCATTACTACCATTACCTGTTAAATATGATAAGCCTTCATCTATGAATTCTTTTCGGGATGTTTTTGAAGCCTGTTTTTTTTCAAGTTCTTCTTTTATGTCAAATAAGCCATTATCAATATTTCTGTATTCTTGGTCATATTCATCTAAACCGTACTCTTCAGCCTTTTTTAAGTCCCATTTGATTTCATCCCAAACAGACATGAATTTTTCAGCAGATAAATCCTGTTCAGCTTCCACATCAAGTTCAACCTTTTCTTCAAGAAAATCAAGGGCCTTGCGGTAGCTTTCTCCTGATTGTTTAACAAGTTTCTTAACCAGAATTCTTAATGTTTCATGAGAGGCTTCATCAAGATATTTTTCAAATATATTTTTTTCATTATTTGTAGAATTTAAAGCAAATCCCCTTAACTTCAATAGCAATGAGGGATTTTTGCCTATCTCATCAGCTACTTCATAAAAAACAGCAGCAATGTGTTTACAAACAGTTTCCCAATCAGGACAGTCACATTCAACATATAAATTCTCAAAATCGTCTGGAATAAGCTCAATAAGGGTTTCATTATCTATTTCAGAATTGGAATCAATTATTTTTTTAACCTTAACAATTTCTTCCTCATCAAGCGGGGGAAGTTCAATTTTAACATCATAGCTTCTGCCGTAAGAACCTTTAACAGAAGCAGTTATAGCTTCAGTGTCAAATCTTAAATTCCTGACCATCCCGGATTTTGCATAATCAAGTCCACGATCAAGTCTATCAGGATCAGCCTCAGAAGAATCAAGTAATTCCAGCCATTTATCTTCTATGCATACATTTTTATTCATATAGATTTCGCCTTTTGAATAATTTTAAGAAATGCTTTTCCGTACCGTTCCAGTTTGCTTTGTCCAACTCCTGAAATTTGCCCCATTTCAGATAAGTTTTTAGGCATTGCAATTATCATATCAATTAATGTGCTGTCATGAAAAATGACGTATGGAGGCACATTTTGTTCTTTTGCAATAGAAAGCCTCAGTTCTCTTAGTTTTTGGAATAAGACGTCGGATTTTGGATCAGTAAATGAGGTGCGTTTTGGCAGGAGAATAACCGGATTTATTTGTTTTTGAATTTTCCCATCTTCTGGCATAAACATCATCCCTACCTTTAAAAAGGCTCCGAAACAATTTTATTTTTTCATCCGGCGCCATTTTATCTGAGGAAATATTTTGGCAAATTTCCGTTTTCTTAAGGTTTTCCAGTTCCTGAGTAAGATTTTCTTTCTCAGTCTCCAGTTCTTTTAGCCTTAAAAGAATTTCCTGCTTTCTTGTAGTATTTATCATAATTATTTCCAAACAAAATTACTCATAAAATCATTTTAGACATTTCGCAGTCTAGCTGTTTTTTTCTTTCTTTCCAGTCTGGCATATGGATTGAAATAAAATCATAAAAATCTTTATTATGTTTTGGATATAGGAAATGGGATAATTCATGCAATATTACATAATCAATACAGAATTTTGAAGCTTTAAAAAGATAATAATTCAAAGTTATATAATGTTTAGAGCGGTTACAAGTACCCCATCTTGTGCGCATTTTTCTGATTTTAACTGACGGTTCCTTAATTTTATGTTTTTTGATTATTGGATAAAAATAGCTTAATCTTTCTTCAAAAAATTTTATTGCTTCTTTTTTATAAAATTTTTCATATTGAGTTGTTAGTTTGATTTTATCAGTAATGTTCCGGGAATATAAATGTAATTTTAAATCGCAGGCCTCTATTTTTTCTTCCTGACTAGATTTAACCCATATATTATATTCACGCCCAAGAATTCTTACGGAACTCCCATTTGTTATAGAGGCTTTATTGGCATAAGGCTGGAGATTTTCAAATATTTTTATATTTTTTTCCAGCCACTGTTTTTTTGATGAAATAAATTTTTCTACTTCGTCTTTTTTAACGCCAAGAGGAACACTCATCCTAACTTCGCAGGTTGGTAATACTTTAAGGCGTAGATTTTTTATGCATTTTTCTTCAATAAGCACGTTAACTGATTTATTTTTCAAATTTAAGTTAAGCTCATATTTATTATGGTTACTCATCTTTAAAACTTTCTTTTGCAGCTCTTATAAGCTCTTCTTCAAGTGTATCAAGTTGCTCTACAGAAAGTTTAATATTATTTTCATCGATAAAATCAAAAATCAAATCTTCAACTTCCTGCTTCATATTGTTTATTACAACAGTATTCGCTTGCCAGCCTGTTTTTTTCAAGTTAATTACCGTGTTTTTAATATTTATAGACAAATATCCTAATTTAGAATCAATTTCACTGTTTGATTCAATTTTAATAATTTTTTCAAGCTCAAGTTTTAATTTTCCATAAAAAGCCTTGGAATGTTTATCGTCTTCAATACAGCTTGGGTATTTATTCCCAACAAAACCTTGCCTATAATCGTCTGCCATGCGCTCCATGGTGTTTAAATAGGCTTCTTCATTGCGGTCTTGATTATATTTTGAAATCGTTTCATCAATCATATCTTTAAAAGTTCTGTAAAAAATCGGGTCTTCATCTTTTTTCTTTGAAATTGCCTTTTCCAAACGTGTCATAATAGCGTCAGCTTTAGCTCTATCAGATGGAAGTTTATCAAGTTCAGCCTGCATTCTTTCTTTATCGGATATAAAGACAGGATTTATGACTATCTGGTCTGCTTCTGAACCAACAAACATATTTAATAGATTTTTTATACCTGCTTCATATTCAGAAAAATCAACGACCTCGCTATATCTGATTTTTAAAGCCCCTCTTAATTTCTGAAAAAATATCAAATCCCTCTGGTAAACCTGCATCTGGTCTATCCCGACTAGAGAATAGATATTATAACTGCTTACTGCGAGTTCAAGGGAACGGGAGAAGCAGGATAATTTTTCGTAAAATTCATTCCTGATATCCCAGTCACCTAAATAAAGCTGTAGGGCTTCAGAATCATTTAAATCAACATCTTTAAACATTTCTAAAAGTTCATGATGATTTAGCTCAAGGTTTCTCTTTTCGTCTTCACAGCCAGAAAGAGTTCCTTCTAAATCTTCGGGGTCAAAATTGTCCATTCCAGACTCAGCGTCAGAATATAAGTCCATCGCAGTATTTAATTTTTTAAATATGCCCCAAAAATCAACAATAAGGCCGTAATCCTTGCCCGGATATACCCTGTTAACCCTTGCGATAGCCTGTAAAAGGTTATGCTTTTCCATTGTCTTATCAACGTATAATACACTGGCTATTGGAGCATCAAAGCCGGTTAGCAGCTTGTCTTTAACAACCAAAATATCAATTTCTTCTCCGCTGATAAATGCATTTTTAGCCCAATCCTCCTGTGCTTCATAATTTTGCCCGAACATTGCCTCTACTTCTTTTTTGAAGAAGTCTGCTATTTTTGCTTTATCTGTTTCATTAGGATTATCCCCTTCGTCTTTAGTTTCCGGCGAGATAACCACAGCGCTTTTAACGCCTATAGTTTTAAAAATATAATGCAGGTCTATTGCGCTCGCCCTGGAGCTTTCTGCGACCATAGCTTTAAAACCACGAGGTTTTACGTATCTTTCATAGTGCTCCTTTATAGAAAAAGCAACCATCTTCATTCTGTTATCAGTTTGAGCTATTTTTTTAAACCTGCTCCACTTTTGTTTTAAATCGTTTTGCTGAAGCTCATTTAACGGCAATAAAATTTGTTCAAGGTATTTATCAATTGCATCACCTGTTGTTTTTTGAGGAATTTTTCTGCCTTCATATACAAGAGGCCTTATTACCTGGTCTTTTTCAGCTTTATCAATTGTATAAGCATCGATTAACGGGCCTATTCTTGAATAGGTGGCTCTTTTGTCATCTCTTAATAAAGGTGTTCCGGTAAAGCCGATTTTAACGGCATTCGGCAGAACATCTGTCATAAAGTTATGAAAATTGCCAGACTGAGTTCTGTGGCATTCATCAATCAGGATAAATATATTTTTGTCATTGATTTCAGTTCTTTGCTTAGCAGCTTTTTCAAACTTATGAATAACAGTTGTGATAACTGTTTCGCCTTCGTCTTTTAATAGTTCAATCAACCCTCTGCCGGTTTTAGCCCTTGCCGGGTTCATTTGTGTATTGGAAAAGTTATCCCGCAGCTGCTTATCGAGGTTAATCCTGTCATTAACAAGAATAAATCTGGGATTTTTGATTTCTGTATCAAGTTTTTGGGTTTCGGCAATAATCTTTTTAACCAGCATAACCATTGTGAGCGATTTCCCGCTGCCCTGCGTATGCCAGATAACGCCGCTTCTGGTGTTTGTTCCGTCTTCTTTCCTGATACGTTTCATCGCCTTTTCAATGCCAAAAAACTGCTGGTATCTGGCTATCTTCTTTACTCCGTTATCATAGAGAGTAAAAAACTTTATCAGGCTTAACAGCCTGTCCTGCGATAGAAGTGAAATAATACTCCTATCCTGTTCAGTTACTGTCCTGCCGGAGATATGTTTTCGGCAAAGGTCTTCCAGCCAGTCTTTATGTTCTTCTTTCCAGGGTACAAAGAATTCCTTTGTTGTTCCGCAGGTGCCATATTTTACTTTATATGGGTTCATTGCCATAACTACCTGGGCAAACTTGAACAACTGCGGGATTTCGTCAGGGTTCCAGTTTTTAATATTTTGTTTTATGCCTTCTTCCACGTCCACCTGCGATTTCTTGCATTCAATAACCACAAGCGGGAGCCCGTTTACAGTCAGGACTATGTCAGGTCTTCTGTGCTTTTTGTTGGGTCTTTCTACGGAAAATTCGTCAGTAACACGGAATATATTGTTTTCAGGGTGTTCCCAATCAATAAATTTCAGGTCAAATGAAGAAACCCCACCGTCATAAAGGTCTTCTTCATAGCTTTTTCCATAAATCAACAGGTCATAAATTTCTTTAGAGCAGTGCATTAAGCCCATTTGCATAGGCACGTCTATATCCCTTATGGCTTTGGCGATGTTTCTTGAGGCAAACTGGAACTTTTTGCCTTTATAGTCATAGGTTTGCGACTTTAGGAATGTTGTTAAGTCGTCCATTAAAACAACATTGGCTAAAGAGCCTCTTTGTTTTTCAGCGTCAGCAGGGGGGATATAGTCATAGCCGAGCTTGGTTAACAGTTCTATTGCAGGAGCCTGGCTTTCCGATCTTTCATTGAATTGTGTATGGTCTAACATGCCTGCGCCTCCTGTTTTTCTTGAGGTCTAGTGTTTATTTTAAGTTCATTAACCCTCACAACACCTGTTAAAAGAAGTTGCATAAGGGATTTTTTGAGTTGTTTATATTCGTCTATTTCTTTTTGTATCAGGTCGAGTTCTTTGTCAGCGGTAGAAAGGATTTCTGCGATGGTTTTTTGCTCTTCTATTGAGGATAATACAATTTTATAACTTGCTATTTTTGGGGCAGTTAGTTGCGTAACTCCTGTACTTTCAAGAACAAAATTAATATTTGAGTTTATGTATTCAGCAATATAATGGCAATTTAGTTCAATTTTTGGTGTTAATACTAAAAGTCTTCCTATAGCAGTGTATTTATGGTCTCTTGCTAAAGCAAATCCTATTGTTCCTCTTGCTGTTACAGTAATGGTATTACTATTATTAGTATAGTAATTGGAATAAGCATATAAACCTTCATTTGATAAAGCGTTAGAATATACAGGGTATCTGTGTTCTTCACTTTTGTTATAAGAAGATAGTGATGGTTTAAAATCCCCGCCGGCAGTTATCTTAAAAATATCTCCTAGTTTATATTCCTTCCACTCCTCACTAAACCCCTTCAGCCTAATCTCTCCAGTCAAAAGCTTCTGCATAAGCCATTTTTTCTGGTTTTGTTTTTCTGTGAGCAGGTCTTCTTTTAGTTCGATTACCCTGTCGCAGGTGGCGAGGATTTCGGCTATGTTTTGTTGTTCTTTTTGTGTTGGTTTAGGTAAATTTAGTTTTAAAAAATCAGTTTTGTTCAATACTCTGTTTCTGCCAGCTCCACCCGGAGAAATATTAGAAAGCATATATTTTAATCTAGGTTGAACAATAATGTACTTATAAAAATCAGCTACTGAATCCGGCTTAAATTCATAGGTCGGGAACCTGTGAGAAACCAATTTTCCGTCATCCTCTTTATTTGCAATAGCAATGGCGTGTTCCCAGGCAAAAGTTATATTTAAAATCAAATCATTTTCTTTAACTTCATATAATTCATCCATAGCAACTGTTTTTGGTTTTTCAACAAATGTATGAAAAGTTCCTTTGGCGTGGCTTCTTATTCCGAGTCGCCAATACCCCTCTTCAGGTTTATTAACAGGCCTTGAAGCCGGTTTGACTATTTTACTTAATGCAGGAATATCCCACTCCTTCGGTGCTATAAATCCGTGTTCTTTTTTATACCCTTCAGGCACCTGCCTGGAGTTTATCTGCTCTATTCGCTTTTTTATGTCGCTATTCATGAGTTGATTCCTCATTTGATTTTGCTTCTAATATTTTTTTGTATTCTTGTTCTACCCTTAAAAACCAAGAATAATACCAATACCACTGCCCATCTTCTAATTCTATTCCGTAATTTAATCTGGGATTCTTTGCTTTTGCCTCTTTCCAAATTAAAGTATGTTTGTGGATATTAAAATCTTTATATCCTTTTTTCTTCATAAGCTCAACAATTTGTTTAGGCTTATATTTAGCTGCCTCCTTGCCTGGTTTGACTAAAACATTTTGAATTTCTTTGCCAGTAGCGCTTTTTTCATCTATAAATCTATATGCTATATCAGCTTGACCAGATCTGTTGGCATTTTCTCTTACATAGATTACTTTGTAGCTGAATTTAGGGTTCGCAATTTCCTCATCACTCAAGTTTTTTTCAAACTCTGCTATAAAGTCTATAATATTTTGTGGAACATCTTTAAACCCCACTAGTTGCCTATTCTGCTCTTCACTAAAACCAAAAAACTGAATTGCCATTTGTAACTTTTCACCTAAACAGTATTTTTTTCCAAATAGTTTAACAATAGTCTGATTATAATTCATAGAACAAGCTTGAAACTTAGCAGAAATCAAATTATCAATTTGAGTTGTCATCTGATGCTCTATCTCGTGTCGAATCCCTATTAAAAACAGTAAATTGTCTTTTGCTGCCTTATCAACAGGACATTTCCTCTCATTCAAACAACGCTCTAATTCCCAATATTTATAGGCTCCTCTCTTGGTTCTATCATAAAATTTACGTTTAGATTGACCTTTTGTTGTGTAATATCTGTAATCAACATTGTTTTTTCTGTAGTAAGCGTGTAATAAATAAGTCCATGCAATTACCATTAATACAATAAAACTCTCAGATTTAAATTGTATGTTAGGGTTGTTAAAAATGCTCACAGCAGACAATGCGGCTTCTTGAGATTTTTTCAGAAGCTCTTCTGCATAAGAAAAACAAAGTCGCGGTTTTCTAGGCATTACCTTCGCCCTTCGGATGCTTTTTCATCTCAATAACTTCTGCCTCGATAGCTTCCAGCTCTTTTAAGTCTTGCTCATCAGCTTCCAATGCTTCCTGCTTTTTGCGGTTTCCGTCAAACTTTGCATACCTGTCATGGACAATCTCATTAGCTTTACTACGAGGGATACTTCCCTTGCCGGACAAAATTTCATAGTCATTAAATGTTAAAAATCCGCCGATTTTTTCTTTCCAGTCTGACATTTTTAACTGTCTTCTGCGCTCTGCCTGGTCTTCCGCATAATCCAGGAACATAGAAACCAGCCTATCGAGCTTTTTTATTTCGTCCTGAACAAGATAATTTTTAGCAATAATTACATCGTGCTTTCTTACTCTTGCGCCGCTCCAGTTTGTTAAATTCATATTCGGCTTAGTTTCATCTGCCCTTTTAACAATTATTTCCGGCGCAGTAAAACCTGTTACCGCATATAATAATTTGTTTTGAACCTCTGCGAAAAAGTCGTTTGACGCTTTTATATCGTCTTTATAATCAACACTCAGCGCAAATAAATCCCTTACCTTTTGATAAAAACGTTTCTCGCTCGCCCGTATCTCACGAATTTTTTCTAAAAGTTCATCAAAGTAATCCCATCCGCCGGGATTTTTTAACCTTTCGGAATTAAGCACAAAGCCTTTGATTATGTATTCTTTTAAGGTTTGGGTTGCCCATTGTCGAAATTTTATTGCGATTGCAGAATTCGTTCTGTAACCTACAGCCAGGATTATATCCAGACTGAAAAACTCCACAGGTTTATCTGAATTTGCAATGTGCATTTTTTGCACATTGCTTTTTTCATCAACTTCATTATCAGCAAAAATATTGCTGATATGCCTTGATACACCTGAGCGATCAATGTCATAAAGCTGCGCAATTTGATTTCGGTCCAGCCAAATAGTTTCATTTTCCAAATCCAGCTGAATATCCAGCTTTCCGCCGGGAGTTTGATAAATTATTAATTCTTTTTTATCTTCGTCCATATTACACTCCCAGCCCAATATCACTTAAATACTGCGAAAGTTGGCTTTCAACTCCTGCAAGCTCAGTTTTAATATTAGTTATGTTGGTTTTCACCTGCTCAATATCAATCAGCTCTTCTTCTTCAAACGTATCAACATAGCGAGGTATGTTTAAGTTGTAATCATTTGCCTTAATTTCTTCTTTTGTCGCCACATGGCAGAATTTTTCGATGTTTTCCCGCTTATTATAGGCTTCTAAAATCTCTTCAATGCTTTTTGCGGTTAGCTTATTCTGCGTTTTATCTTTTTCATACCTGCCTTCGCCTGAAGCATCGATGAATACGACATCTTCGTTTGTCCTGTTTTTCTTAAACACCATTAAGCACGCCGGAATGGTTGTGCCGAAAAACAGGTTTTCAGGCAGACCGATAACAGCATCAAGAAGGTTTTCTTCAACAACTTTTTTTCTTATTTGTCCTTCTGATGCGCCTCTGAATAATACACCATGCGGAACTACAGCCACCATTCGGCTTTTATTCTTATCTTTTAGACTATGTATCATGTGAAGTAAAAACGCCCAATCTCCCTTGCTGGTAGGAGGCACTCCCCAGTCAAAACGATGAAACCTATCCGCCCCGGCTGTCATTTTAAATTCTTTTTTATTTTTATCACTAGTTTCCCCGCCGGGATTAAAACCTTGCGCCCACTTATCCTGAGAAAACGGCATATTAGCAACAACTGCATCAAACTGCATTAGATTTCCGTCCGAATCTAAATGCATAGGGTTGGAAAGTGAGTCCCCCCATGCGATTTTAGCATCGTGAATGTCGTGGAGGAACATATTCATCCTGCCCATTGACCATGCGGAACCATTCATTTCCTGTCCGTATATAGCAACTTTATCAATACCGGCTTGCTTAGCTGCTCTAATCAAAAGAGAACCTGAACCGGAAGTTGGATCATATATAGATTCATCTGCGTTAGGGCATACTATCCTTGCCATTAACTCTGATACCATCATCGGAGTAAAAAAATTACCCGCTTTTTTGCCTGCCTGACTTGCGAATTCACCAATCATATATTCAAATGCATCCCCAAGAACATCCGAAGGTACCTGCCCTTCCTGTACTTTAATTTTAGACGGTCTTAAATCTAGCGATTTAAAGTCTTCAAGGAGATTTCTGAGTGTTGTAGACTTCTGCTTTGGGTTTCCGAGCATGGATTCGCTGTTAAAGTCGACACTTCTAAAAACACCGCCTAACTGAGCACTATTATCATCTTCTATACCCCTTAATGCAGCGTTTATAAGAACTCCGATGTCGACGGCGTACCTGTTATCGTATAAATAATCAAAAGTATGGCCATCTTTTAAAATAAATTCCAGCCTGGACTTTGCTCTTTCAAACCTGAGTTCATCAGGATATTTTTCTTTTAAGTCTTCGATTTTTTCTTTATAGGTATCGCTTAAATATTTAACAAAAAGCATTGATAGCACATAGTCTTTATAGTTTGCGGCGTCGATAATACCTCTGAAAGTATTTGCTCCACGCCATAAGGCTGCTTTAATATCTTCTTTTGTCGTTCCCATCTTTATATCTCCATTTTATTTTGTATTAAACTTTTTATAATAGCTTTATTATATATGCTTTGCTGCTGAGAAAGCTCATTTAATAATTGCTCTTTTTTTAATAATAATTTACTTATATTTACTATTTTTTGTTGTTTCTTCGAGGAATAAACCGGAATTTTAACTTCACCTATACAACTTGTCCTTATTGAACGAAGTTGTGTGCTGATTTCATTTTTAGCCAGTTGCTGTTCAATGTTACCTTGCATCAAATAAAGATGTAAAAATTCCGTTAGAATTTCGTTTGAATATATCCTAATAACAGCACACTGTGAAGGAATTACTAAACCAGCATGCTCTCTTTTTATTATGCAAGAATAAACAGGAGTAAATAACCGCACAATAATATCATTTTCTTGAGTTAAGTATTTGGCAGGCAATTCTTCGGAGCTTTGGAAAGTATTAACTTCATTTAAGTCGATATTTCCCAGTCTATCTATTGATTTTAAAGTAATTGCTTTATACTCAATGGTATCTAAAAGGGATACTTGTTGCGATATATCTTCCTTAATAAGCTCAAGTTGCTTAGCACCTTTTCTTGCGAGAACAAGTCCAGTCTGTATATCAGCTATTCTGTTTAACTTTTCATATTTCACAATAAATTACCTTTTAAACACGATTTTAAGTTCTGCATGTAATATGACATATTTTCTTGTTATTGTCAATCCTTTTTTGTTAAATATTAATGTTATGCCTTAAAAATAACAAAAATATTAAAAGTAAACATTTGATTTTATATTTTTAACAGGACTTACGCAACTAACTCGAAAATGTCTTGATTAGTATATTTTTTCATATAGAAATCCTGTAAGAAGTCTCTATGTGAGGCTTCTATGCTTT
>JANQEB010000267.1 GCA_028278605.1 Candidatus Gastranaerophilales bacterium | reverse complement strand
TAACTCGAATTGCTAATTAATTTTCCTTATGTCATTGCGAGGAGGGCACAAACCCTTCGCTGAAGGGTTTGTGCCCTCCTCGCAATGACGGTTTTGGCTAATTAGCAACTCAGGTTACTACCTTTTATTTTAAGAAATTTATAATTCGATAAAATAACCTTTTATTTTTTATTGGTTGAGTGTGAACTATATTTGCAATTTCGTTTTCAATATCAATATCTTTTAAAAAATCCTGCTCAAAGTCAAATAAATCCTTTATTTGCAAGTCAAAAGCCCTTGCAAAACTCTCTAAAACTTCAAATGAACAAAAACTATGGCCATTTTCTATTCTGCTTATATGACGAGGCTGCACATTTACAATTTCTGCCAAATTATCCTGCGTTAAATTTCTTTCCGTTCGCAGAGTTTTTATTCTATTGCCAAACAGTTTTTGACCTGACATAAAAAATCACCTTCCTTAAAAGGAAAGTTATATTATTTTTACTGAAAATTTAATGTGCTTAAATAACCTGATAAAGGTAATTTTTTGAGACATTTAGTGTAGAATAAATTGCAGGCTACAAGTTATTTAATATCAAATTAAAAGGAGACAAAATAATGAAAAATTTTGAAAATGACAAACCTATGTTTCCTATCAGTGTAATTGCAGACATTCTCAATGTTCATCAGCGTACACTGAAAGTTTATGGTGACGAGAAAATCCTGTGCCCCGCAAGAACCCCTGGAAGCAGGTGTTTATATTCTTTTAACGACATAGAAAAAGGTAAGTTCATTCAATACCTGACACAAACTTTAAACCTTAACCTGGCAGGAGTAAGAATTACACTGGGATTACTTAAAAAATTAAATGTTTCCCCTGATGATTACTTTCATATAGTTAATGAAGCAATTTTCAACACAGGCTGCTACTGAGCAAGCTTTATAAGCAGGTTGGGTTAAAAAATTCTATTTTTTAACTCAGCATCAAATAGTGCGGATTTAAAGCTGTTGGGTTAATTTACAAAATTGCCCCAACTTGCTTAGATAGTATTTCATTAAGCGCTTAAGTTTTTAAGCTTTTCATCAACTTTTTTCTTTATTTCTTCACACATAACTGTCTCATCAGGCCAGTCGCGTGTAAAACCTTCCCCTTCCCATTTTTTTGTTGCGTCTATACCCATTTTGCCTCCAAAACCCGGTAAATCACAGGCATGATCAAGCACATCAAGCGGGCCTTTTGTAATTATCGTATCTCTTAAAGGGTCAGTGTGGTTGAATACTTTCCAGCTGACCTCAGAGAGGTCATGCACGTTTACACCGGAATCCACAACTATCACAAACTTGGTGAACATTAACTGGCCAAGCCCCCAGACAGCGTTAATTATTTTACAGGCATGTCCCGGGAACCTCTTATCTATGCTTATAATTGCGCAGTTGTGAAAAACGCCTTCTATAGGGAGGTTCATATCAACTATTTCCGGCATTATACGTTTTAATACCGGCAGGAAAACCTGCTCTGTTGCTTTTCCCATATAACAGTCTTCCTGGGGTGGCCTGCCAACGATTGTGGCCGGGTAAACAGGGTTTTTAGCATGGGTCATGGCTGTTATACGGAAAACCGGGTATTCATCAGCCAGGCTGTAATAACCTGTATGGTCCCCAAACGGGCCTTCAATGCGTTTTTCTTCAAGGTCAACATAACCTTCAAGGACAATTTCCGCATCAGCAGGAACCTCCATATCAACAGTTTTGCACTTTACCATCTGTACCGGCTTTTTGCGCAGGAAACCCGCAAAGATCATCTCGTCGATTCCCGGTGGAACCGGCGCTGTCGCAGCGTAAGTTACAGCAGGATCACAACCCAGGGCAACCGCAATTTCGAATTTTTTGCCGAGCTTTTTTGCTTCCTGAAAATTTTTCGCGCCGTCATGGTGTTTATGCCAGTGCATGCCGGTTGTCAGGTTATCAAATTTCTGCAGCCTGTACATGCCCATATTCCTGTTGCCTGTTTTCGGGTTTTTGGTAATAACAAGGGGAAGTGTTATAAAAGGCCCCCCGTCCTGCGGCCAGCACTTTAGAACCGGCAGTTTATCCAGAATGGGTTGGTTTAAGTCAGTTATCACAACTTCCTGGCAGGGAGCTTCTTTAACCATTTTAGGAAAAAACGTGCTTATTTCCATTAACTTTGGCAGCATTGCGGCTTTTTCCATTAAACTGTCAGGAATTTCCGGGTTGGATAAACTTTCTATGCGTTTTGCAATTTCTCTTACGTCTCCTACCCCCAGAGAAAGCGCCATTCGCTTATAAGAACCGAATGCGTTTGTCAAAACAGGAATATCATACCCTTCAACATTATTAAAAAGCAGCGCCTTGTTAGGAAACTCTTTTTCCTTACTTGCCCTGTCGGTAATTTCTGTAATCTCAAGCTCAGGACTTACAGGGGTATTGATTTCCATAAGCTCGTTTTCTTTTTGGAGCTTATTTATGAACTCTTTCAGGTTTTTATATGCCATAAATATTTTATAAATTATTAAAGTCTTGATGTAACCCTGGTTATATTTTACAACTTAATAATTTAATAGTGGTTAATAATCACTGATAAAAAATTAATGAATCAGAGCACCGGAGTAAATTTATTCTGTTAGGGCCATTACGACTTTGTATATATCCTTTAGCTTATCAGGATGAGTATTAAGCTGGTTATTAATCTCTTTTATAATGTCATCAGGCTGTTGATGATGGAAAAAATCAAAAAGATCCTTTGGTTCTGAATCTAAAGCCTCTATAAGCTTGGCTAATGTAGCAAGTGAAGGAAAACTTTTTCCATTTTCTATATTGCTGATAATGTATGTATCTATATCAACTTTCTCAGCCAAAACATCCTGAGTAAAACCTTTTGCCTTTCTAAATTCTCTTACTCTTTTTCCAAAAAGTTCTTTTATTTCAGTATCAAGCATTTTTTTATCCTTATATTATTTACTATTATTAAAAATTGTTTTGAAAAAAATAGTAATATCTGTAAATAATATAAAATACTTAATTTTTTATTAGCTAGTAATATAAAATATATTCTTATTTAATATATTTAAAATGTTTTATTATTAATGAAGGCTATGTTTTAAAATGAAAGACAAAATTAACTTTACACAAGAAGAAACCGAGCAGCTAAAACAATACCTGCATGCAATAGATAACTACAAAGACGCCATAGATGAACTTGTACAATCCTGTTTTGTACTGCTTGAAAATGCCAAAGATAGGTAGTAGCAGTAAGGTTGGGTTAAAAATTTAACCCAACATCAAATAATGCGGATTTAAAGCTGTTGGGTCAATTTACAAAATTGACCCAACCCTTGAAGGAAGTCAGGGGCCTTCGGTCCTTAACAATTCCATATAGATTTTTGAAAAATTCTGAAAATTATACTAAGCTATAGTTCATTTTTAACTAACCCGTAATTCGAGTTAATTAATTTTAAACCACTACCAATATGTTTAACTGTTCTATAATTATAAAAAGCAGAAATTCCCGGAAGAAAATTAATGAACTTACGAAGCATATTTAAAGTAGCGGGACTTATAGGATTAATCACTGTTCTGAGCAAAGTGATCGGTTTTTTCAGGGATGTGATAATCGCAGGGGCTTACGGGGCTTCTCTTACAAGCGATGCATATTTTTATGCATACCAGATCCCTGCTATAACCTTGATTATCCTTGGTGGGCTAGGAGGACCTTTTCACACTGTAACGGTTTCCGTGTTTTCCAAGCAGCAAACCCAATCACCCAGGCCTCCTTCAGAAGTTGAAAAAGCGCTTAATTCCTTTCTTAATATCACAGGAATCGGGTTTTTAGCGATAACTGTATTAATTTTCTTTAATTCCGGGCTGATTGCACAGTTAATTGCCGCAGGCGGAAGCCCTGAGCTGCACCAGATGATTTCTGAGCAGCTAAAGATCATGTCGCCGGTGATTCTGGTTGGCGGAATCGTGGGAATCCTTTTTGGGATCTCAAATGTATACGAAAAATTTTTGCTAACAGCAGTGAGCCCTATTGTTACCAGTATTGTAATAATCGTTGCCGTGCTTCTTGCAGGCGGTCAATATGGCGGGCTTGTGCTTGCCTGGGCAACCCTCATAGGCGCGGTTCTCCAGCTGGCAATCCAGGTCCCGGCCTATCTTGATGCCGGGTTTCGCTATAAGTTTGATCTTGATTTTAAAGATAAAAACGTAAAAAAAATAGGGGAAATTTTGTTCCCTGCAGCACTGGGTTGCTCTGTCGGCCAGATTAATGTTTATGTTGATATGTTTTTTGCGTCTCAATTGCCGGAAGGTAGCTGGTCTGCAATTGGCTATGCCAATAGAATCTTTCAATTTCCTGTAGGGGTGTTGATTACAGCAATGATGATTTCTATTTTCCCTGCTTTTTCAAAGCTTGTAGGGAACCGGGACTGGCAAAACCTGCGCAGTTATTTTCATAAGGGTATAAAATACCTCTGGTTTGCTTCGTTTCCCGTGCTTGTATTTATGGCTGTGTTTGCCTATGAGGCAATTAAAATTCTCTTTGAAAGAGGAAATTTTGATGCTGCTGACACGCTCATGGTTACAGAAGCCCTGTTTTTCCTCTCTTTTGCCATAATTTTTTATGTAGCCAGAGATACTCTTACAAGAGTCTTCTACGCCTTTGATGACACTAAAACCCCGTTTTTAATTGCTGCTATTTCAATATTTTTCAAAGCTTTATTGAACTTTATACTTGTAGGCCCCCTGGGCATAGGCGGAATTTGCCTTTCAACCGTTATTGTGTCCTTGATAAACGGGCTTTTCCTGGCATTTTTAATAAGAAAAAAAATCGATCTGCATTTTTACCAAGTCCTCCCTGACTTTATAAAAATTGCGGCTATAACTATTGTTATGACAGGATTTGTGATTTTCTCTAAAGATCTCTTAACCGACTTATTAGGCGATTCAAAGCTTTATACGGCTTTAAATATAATTATTACCTGCTCTGTAGCATCTGTTTTGTACTTTATGCTTGCATTGTTATTAAAAATCGGCCCTGCAATACAGTTAGCTGAAAAAATCAGGTTAAAATTCGTACAAAAGAAAGACTATGAAACAAATTAATAAAAAAATATTTAAAATGATCCCGGCCGGCCTTTATTTTGGGCTTATCTGGCACTTATCATCACAGGAAGTACCTGTTGATATTTCAGGCAATGATAAAATTTTTCACCTCATAGAATACTCAGCCATGGGGTTTTTTCTGGCATTTGGGCTTAATATGACATTAGAAAACCTGAAACAAACAGGCAGGAACTTTCTTATACTTGCACCTTTAACCGGTGCTATTGATGAAATTCACCAGGGGTTTGTACCGGGAAGAGTGGCTAGCGGTGTTGATTTTGTAGTGGATATTTTTGGATGCGCAATAGGGTTAACGTTTTTTCTGATTTTAGTAAAGATTTTAATGAAATATCGTTTAATAAGATAGTCCGATTAGCTATACTAAGAGGCTTGTATGATGAATCCAGTTACTTAACCTCAATGACGGGTTAGTTATTTTAAAAATTCCTTAAAACGCCCTCCCAGCCCGCCCCAGAGGAGGGCGCGCGGCGGCATGAATGAGGCTATGCTCCCGCTAACGCAGAGCCGCGCGCC
>JANQEB010000259.1 GCA_028278605.1 Candidatus Gastranaerophilales bacterium | reverse complement strand
GGCGAAGAATCTCATTACCTGAGATCCTTCGGCCACCCCCCACCATGGGTGGGGTGGGCTCAGGATGACGGACAAAATTAATTTAACAGAGTACTAGTCAGTTAATCGGTCAAACCGGGTGAGCTCCTCGAACAGTTCATTAAAAACATCAATAACTTTATCTACCTGCTCCTTGCTAATATTGTAAGGAGGGCAGAATAAAACTGTATAGGCATTTAACGGCTTTAGTATAAGCCCTTTCTCAAATGCCGCTTTAACCAGGTCATTTGACATAACCTCTGTTACAAGCGCATAAAGCATTCCATAAGGAATAATATCTGCCATTGCAATATGTTTATTTGCCAGTTGTTCAAATTTTTGCTCTATATAGGCTATATTTTCAGCTATAATAGCTTTATGAGCATCAAAATTCTGAATAAAACCAATTGCTTCTTCATAGCAGGAAGAAAAAGCCTGGGATAAACCTACAGTTTCTGTTTTTTCAATAATGTTATTATCAGCTGCAAGCACATATAAGGAATTTCCGGATGTTAACCCTTTTGAAGCAATTATAATATCAGGTTTTATAGCCTCATCAAAGTTAAACAGGCCTTTGTTCAACCTTAAAGGAGAAACAGAGGTTGTATCATAAATAAGAAGCACATTATTTTTAACGCAAAATTTCTTTATTAAAGCCAGGAATTCATCATTTGCAACATATAGTGAGCCATTAACCTGTACCAGCTCAATTATTACAGCTGCCGTATTTTTGTTTAAAAAAGTCCTGACGGAAGATTCATCATTAAGGGGTATATTAACCGTGTTTTTTTGGGGAAAACAAGACCAGCATTTGCTTAACGACGAAATCAAAACTGATTCTTTTGACCCGGAATCAATTATTTTAGCTATAAAATCTTTTACCTGCTGCTTTTGCGCAAAAAACAACGCTCTTTCCAGCCCTGTTTTTTGCGAGACCAGGTTTTCAAGGGTTGAAGCATGGACGGACTTTAAAGCCAGGCTGTCAAAAAAACCGCCTGGCTTCTTCTCTACAGAAAAACCAAGCGGCATATTGTCATTATTAGAAGTCAAGTCAAGGTATTGCCTGCCGTTTATATCATATAAATAATGCCCTTCAGCATAATTTATCAGGCAGTCAAAGAGGTTTTCTTTAGTTTCAGTAATTTTTAGAGCTTCAACAGCTTCAGTATAAAAATTTTCTTCATGCATAATTTCTTTTGTATTAGTAAAATAAGTACTTACAGGGGTTGTCATTACAAGAAGGGCTTTAAAACAGGCGGGGATCCGGCATTTTATTTGTAAAAGCCCGACACGGCAATCTGTTTGAGGCGGGCGAAGCCCGCCATAAAAATAACCAGATTAAAGTAAAAATTGTTATATATTTCTTATGATTATATAATTTAATATAGAGCTGTAAAGTTAACTTCTCTTACGCTGAGGAGATAGGAAATTTGGATACAATAACCCCCGATACAGACGATCTGGCCGTAAAAAGCTATAACAAAAGAAAACTGGGCAGGCTTAAAAAAAGAAGAAAAATCCGCAGGCTCAAGATTCTGCTTGCCAGGCTGAGGATACTTACCAGGCTGGGAAGTTATATACTGCTCGTATGGGGGCTTATGAAAGTAATGAGTCTTTCTTATTGGTACCTGGACGAAAATATTTTCCTGGCATACCCGAGTAAATACCTGGAACTTAAGGGATACAATATTGTTTCCGCAAAGCAGGTCATGAACAAGTTACAAGAAATTAAACTGCCGCAAAAACCTCTTTATTTAATAGATACAAAACTTGTTGAGAAAAAACTTGAGGAAATGCCGCCTGTTAAAAGGGTTTTTATTAGAAGATACTGGCTTCCGGCAAGGTTAAGGATAGTTCTGGACGAAAGGACACCGGTAATTTCCATTGCGCCGAGTTCGAAAGTTGATCCCATAGCCGTGTTTACACTTGACTCTAATAAAGTTGAATTGCTTGAAAAAGAGTACCTGCCCCTGCCGGATGAAGTTCAGACATATAAAATTATTACCTATGATGACTATAAAAACTGGAAGCCAAAACAAATCCCTTATATTTATGGCCTGGCCAGGGAACTTGAGAATACCACAGGTGATAAGCTTGAATACATAGATATAAGGAATCCTGATGATGTGTATGCCCAGCTGAGGCATATAAGGTTAAGAATTGGATCCATAAAGGGAAATGAAATTTTTGCAAGGATACAAAAGGTCAGCTCAGTGGTCCCGGAGGCCATGAAGATCAAAGATAATATTAATTATATAGATTTACGCTGGCAAAACGTCTCAATAAAGCTTAAAAATAAGGATTAGCACACTGGTTTAGTGCTTATTCGCCGTTGTAAATCATATCTGTAATTTTGATCAGGTGCCAGCCAAACTGAGTCTTAACCGGCATGGAAATTTCGTCTAAAGAAAGTGCAAAAGCAGCTTTCTCAAACTCATCCACCATCTGTCCCCTTTCAATATAACCAAGATCCCCTCCAGCTCTACCGGATGGACAAAGAGACTTTTGCTTTGCGATTTTTTCAAAGTCTTCACCCAGGCAAATTATACTTCTTAGCTCGTTTGCTTCTTTCAGGGTCTTTACCAGGATATGTTTTGCCTGGACTTTAACCAGGTCAAACTCAGATTGAGCAGGTTCTTCCCCGGCTTCTTCCATTTGTCGGGTTAGTTGGTCTTCATTTTTTGCGTAACTGAAATCAGCAAAATAAACATATGACCAGACTGCCGTAATAAAAGCCAGAGCAACTATAAACAATGGGCTAAACCTTTCCATATCAATCCTCCCTAACCTTCAGAAATTAAAATCCATAAAAATTATGGGACTGCTTTTGTTTTAGTGCTTCCTGCAAAAGTATATGGCCACAAGGGTAATTGGTGAGAAATAAATATATCCTCCCGGAGGTAGAAAACCGGACATTCGAGACATGAACAGGATAATTTATATATAAAATAATCATTGACTTATTTTTGTCGATGGTAAAATGTTTTTAACAATAAAATAATAAGTATGAAAAAAATAAATTTACAGGCTTTATAAATATATATAGAAATAAAATCTCTTATGCGACTTAGTTAATTATTTTTCTTGAAAGTTATCTGCTGAAGTATAGGGGAAAGTAAGAAAAACTAATTTAGCAACCCGGAGGTAAAAAATTTGAAAATCTTACTGGTTTATCCGCAATACCCTGAAACTTTCTGGAGTTTCAAACACTCCTTGAGTTTTATAAGGAAAAAGGCGCTTATGCCTCCATTAGGGCTAATAACTATAGCCTCAATGCTTCCTGAGGAATTTGAAACAAAACTTGTTGACCTGAATATAGAAAATCTTGATGATAAAGATATTTTATGGGCAGATTTTATATTTATCAGTGCTATGATAACGCAGAAAGATTCTGTTCATGAAGTAGCAAAAAGATGCAAGGACTTAAATGCAAAAACAGTGGCTGGCGGACCGCTTTTCAGCAAATTACACACCGAATACCCTGAAATAGACCACTTTGTGCTTGATGAGGCAGAAATCACATTCCCTCCGTTTTTGGAAGATTTAATAAACAATAATTTACAAAGATACTACAGGTCAGAAGAAAAACCTGAATTAAAGTTAACTCCAACTCCAAAATGGGAGCTTCTTAACCAGAAAGCATATGTACGTATGCCGGTTCAGTACTCAAGAGGATGCCCTTTTGACTGCGAATTTTGCGATGTTGTGAGGCTAAACGGAAAAATTCCACGGACAAAAAGCCCGGCACAGATTATAAAAGAACTGGACGCCCTGTTGGAATCCGGCTGGAAAGGTCCTGTGTTTTTTGTTGATGATAACTTTATAGGCAACAAAAAAGAAACCAAACAGATTCTAAAAGCCCTGATAGACTGGAAAAAATCCACAAAACACAAACTTTCATTTATGACGGAAGCTTCTTTAAACGTAGCTGACGACGATGAATTAATGGCCCTTCTCAGGGAAGCAGGGTTTAACAGCATGTTTATAGGGCTGGAAACACCTTCAGAAGAAAGTCTTGCTGAATGCGGAAAATACCAGAACAAAAACCGCAACATTGTAGATTCTGTGCTTACATTGTACAGAAACGGTTTTGAGGTATCAGCAGGGTTTATCGTCGGGTTTGACAATGATGATGTGAGTATTTTCAAAAGACAAATTGATTTCATACAGAAAACCGGTGTTGTAATTGCGATGATCGGCTTGTTGCAAGCACTTCCGGGAACAAGGCTTTATGAAAGGCTGAGAAGCGAGAACAGGTTACTTGCCGACAGTACAGGAAACAACACTGACTTTTCAATTAACTTTGTGCCTAAAATCGATCCTGACGTGTTGATTGACGGATACAAGCAGATCGTAAACACTGTATATTCCAAAAAAGAATACTACGACAGGGTGCATACGTTTATTAAAAACTACAACCACCAGGTTGACGAGTATTTCAACTGGGAAGCCCTGCTTGCTATGGTAAAATCAGTATTCTATATGGGAATCCTTGATAAGAGCAGGTTTTACTATTGGAAGACGTTTTTTATCAGCCTTGTAAAGTACCCGCAGGCTTTCACAAAGTTCATAGCAATGTCAATTTACTATGCGCACTTTAAGAAAGTTTTCGTAGATTACGCAAAGTAAGGACGATTGAAAAAATTTTTCCTTTACCCTTTTAAAACAAACCTCTTATTTTATCGAATTTTCTGCGGATAATGCCTGATAAATAGCTTATTTCGCAGAAGTCATCTTTATTTTCGTGAAATTTTAATGCATCATCCATAACCTTTGAGAGACTGTCCGCTTCAAGGGTTAATTGATCCAGTTTATCAAATTTTTTTCTGTTTTTCATAACTATTTCCTCTAATACTTCATAATAAACATAATTCTAAATCGTTGAGCCGGTTAATTCTAAATATTAAAATGGTCAATTTTAAACAAAACTTTAAGAAGGAAGAAAAAATTTATGGAAAAACTGAAAGAAAAAGAAGCATATTTAAAAGAGATAAGGGATAAATTCAAAGACTCTGTTGATGATCTTTTCAATGCATTAGAATTAATAAGTAATAACTTTGAAAACAAAAAAGAAAATAATAAGGAAGGTTGAAAAAGTTTTTACGTTAGTGTCAGCCCACACCTGATGCGGGGTCTAAATAACTCGAATTACGAATTAGCCCAAAGCCAGACTGTGAATAAGCAACATTTGTTTGCGAAGCGGGAGCGTAAAATGGTTCGGCTTTGTTCGAAGCATGAGCTTTACAGAATATTTTTAAGACCGCTTCTAGTCCTCAAGAACAGAAATATTCTGAATCCCGATCTGCTGGGCTGCGTCCATAACCCTGACAACAGCCTCATGAGTGGAATCCTGGGCTGCTTTTATTAAAAGGCCGTCTTTTTGCTCCTGGTAAGACTCTTTTATTAATGATAATAAATTTTCCGCCTCCACAGCCGTGCCGTTTAGCAGGTATTCATTTTTTTCTGAAACATTAACAGTAATGATTTTTGGCTCTTTTTCCTGCTTCTGAGCCTCATGCTCAGTTGGAATCATTAAGTTAAGCCCCTGCTGATCCAGTAAAGGCGCTATAACCATCATTATAATTAACAAAACCAGAAAAATGTCTGTTAAAGGTGTAATATTAATCTCATTAAATGAGTCTCTTTTATTTGAAATGCTCATTATTCTCCCTCGGATTTATAGGCCATGTCTTTTTCAGCAGTTTTCTGAGTATCATTTTTCTCAAGATCACTTTGTTGTTTTTTAGAAAGCGGTTCACCGGCAACGGTAAGCTTTTCATAACCGGCTTCCTGCGCAGCGCGCATTACCTTCATAATTTCCCTGGTTTTAGTCTGTGAATCTGCCTTTACAACAACTTTTTTATCCTCTGACTGCTCAAGAAAATCCGCCAGTTTTGCTGTAAGTTCATCTTCCTGTGTCTGGGCTGAATTTACATAAAATTTCGAGTCTTTTGTTATGGCAACAGTAATTTCTTTTTCATCAACCTGCAAACCGCTGTTAATTTGCGGCAGGATAATATCCTGGTCAAGAGCCTGGAACATAGGCGCTATAACCATCATTATAATTAACAAAACCAGGAAAATGTCTGTTAAGGGGGTAATGTTAATTTCGCTAAATATCTGGCCTTTTTTATTTGATGACTGAATTGCCATGATTTTTCCCTTTTAGTTTTAGAATTGAGGTCCAAATGACTTTTGCGGTGGGGTTACAGGCTGTTCCTGAGGATCAATTCCCTCTGTTGCCTGTTTTACGTTTTTCTCCAGCGCAACATCGCTGTCAACATAGCTCAGGAATAACAGTTTAAGAAGCTGGAAATCATCTTCATATCTTCTGACAACTGACTGGAACGAGTTGTAGAAAATAACCGCGACAATCGCAACCCCAAGACCAACTGCTGTAGCGATTAGAGCTGAACCAATGCCCATTGCAACTGCTGCACTCTGGTTTCCCTGGGTAGCAAGGTCCTGGAAAGTGTAAAGAATCCTTACAACAGTAGCAAACAGACCGAGAAACGGAGCTACGCCGCCTATTGTACCAAGGATCATAAGGTGTTTTTCGAGTTTTCTGACAGCCAGGCTGGTGGAAATATCAAATGACCTTGTGAACTCCTTTTTCTGCTCACAAAGAACCCTGATTCCCTCTTCTGCAACGTCTCCGATTACCCCGCCTAACTGTGCGCTCAAAATTTGCGCTCCCTCAAGGTTATTTCTGTTAAGCTCTCTTTGTAACCTCTGGATAAACTGGATTACGTCCCTTTTGTTTTTGTTGTAGAAAGAAAACCTGTTAATTACAACAGCTACCACCAGAATTGAGCAGATAAAGATCGGTAATAATACTGCCCAGTCTTGTTTCATTGCGTGAATAAATAGTTCCATAGTTATAAATCCTCTTTTTCTATTATCTTACTTAAATTATATATTTTAAAATTGCTGGCCGCCTATGCCAAATACGTTATAGTCAAATGTAAACTGGATATCAATATCCTTCTGTCGATACTCTGGAGGAAGCGGCCTGAAAGGAGCTGCTGCCTTTACGGCTTCCAGGGCTGCCCTGTCAGATTCGGGATTTCCCGAAGGCGTGTGAACATTCAGGGAAAGCAATCTTCCGTCCTTACTTATTTTAAACAAAAGCACAACTCTTTTACTTTTATTTCCTCTTGGGGGGTTCCATCTTCTTTTTATCCTTCTTTGAAGCTCTCTCATATATGGCCCAAAGTCAGGTTCTTTAAGGGCATCAACACCAGGCATTCCATCAGGGTTGCCGGGGCTTGGATTTCCTGGGGTCCCTCCTCCCACTGAATAGCTGGGAGACCTTCTTATGGTATTTTGACCGGGACTGCCTGCTGACATAATCGGGGCCGGCTCTGAAGACGGGGCTGACTGGCCTATTGGACCGCTTGTGATCGGGCCTCCGACCGCAGGTTTCTGGGTTGGAGTGTTTTTAGGAACCGGGACCGGAATTGAGAAAGGAGTCGGTTTTTGTACTTTCGGCACAGAGGCCATTTTTCTCGGAACCGGCCTTGGCGGAACCTTTGGCGCTCTTGGAGCAGGTTTTGAAGCTGCTTTAGGCTGTTTCTGGACTTTTGTTGTCGCTTTTTTAGGAGGAGGTGTTGCTTTTTGAGGTTTTGAGCTGCTTGTTACAGGCTCCGGGTCTGAAACCCTCCTTGAAGGGTCATGCTTTCCTCCTGCCTTCTGGTTTCTGTCAGAGCGCAGCTTTGTATTTTTATTAATCGGGTCCTGCTCAGGCTTATTTACAATTATGAATTCTATATCTTTAATTTTTGGTTCCGGCTTGTTAAATAAAGGGAGCACGATTCCCAGAAGAGCCAGTATAAAGATTAAAACCTTTACAAACAGCCAGAAAAGAAAGATTACAAGAGGATGGGCAATAGTAGAAATTGCAATTGCTTTTCCCAGTGGAATTTCGCTTTTGTCATCTTTTAAAACAGCAGACAACTGTTCTTTTTGTTTGTTTAACTCGTCGTTATCCTGTTTTTTCCCGAGAATAGTACTCATTAATATCTCTCATAGATTAAGTTTATGTTTTTCTTTTTTAAATTATACGGATATAACCTTAAAAGCTATTTTTTCAGAATGAGTTAAGTGTAGCATAATATAAACCCTGACGGCAATTAACCAGTATGATATGAGTTGCTTTTCAGCCAAAGGCCGGGCAAGGGGCTGGCCGTATAACTTAGCCGGCATGGTTCCCGGTCTATTAATAGCCGTAATTATTGTAGTTATTGTTATAATTTGGGGTTAATCCGGGTGATTGTTGGGCTCCAGACTGTTCACCGCCTGTCCTGAGCTCACTGTCAAGAATTATATCGATTTTTTCCCCGATATCAATAACCACATCCTTACCTTTGTCATAAATAGTTTTAGCAACCCCTGTACCGCCGCCGATGGCAGTACCGATTGCAGCGCCTTTCCCAACGTTTCCGCCTGAGATTGCTCCGAATACTGTTCCAAGAAGCGCGCCTACACCTGAACCTACAGCTGTATCCTTAACGACTTCCTTTGCGCGGTCCATGCCTGTACCGCCTTTCAGGATGCCTGAACCGTCGTCAGTGGCGATTTTCCCGGAAAGACCGACTGTCTGGCCGGAGGGAGTAGTTGCCTGGTTAAATACAATCATAAGCTGGCCGTTTTTACCGGCCCTGCCTGCTGCTTCCGCCATAACAACGGTTCCCGTAATGCTTGTTCCGGCAGGGAGCACCATTGACCCGGAGTAATAAAACGGTGTATTCATTATAAAGTTTATTCTATCTCCGGTTCTGAGGTTTTTACTGCTAATAGTCCTGTTAGCTGTAACGCCCGGAAGCATTGTTCCCGGAGGCACTACAACAACCCTGCCCTGTAATGGCGGCAGGCTGTAGTTGTTTTGAACAGGAACAGTATTATAATTCGGTGCGGGTTGCGGCATTTGTTGTGAATAATTTCCAGGGGCCCGGTATTGCGATGTGTTTTGCCTGTATTGATTGGGAATTTCCCTATAAGACCTGTTTTGCGCCTGATAACCCGGTGAACTTTGCTGATAATTCTGCGCCTGGCTCCCGGTTTGAGGCTGGCTATAGTCGTAATCATAGTTTTCATAACTATAATCATAATCATCAAGATACGGGTCCGCGTAATCCTGTCCTTTTACCGGCATAGTCATTGATATAAGGACCATCGTGCCAAGACAGCCCAGTGTAAATTTTTTAAGAGTTTTTTCCATTTGCTTTATTCTCCTTTCCCGCCATTGAATAATAACAACATACCTTAAATTTTATACCAATTAAATAGTAGGGCTAAAAATTATTCTATACGAATATTGTATAGTTAAATATTAATAAATTTCTACAAATTTTTCCATTTTTGATTTCAGAACCTTCTTCTCAAAGCTTCCTGAATTTTAACTGCGGTCCATATTCTTTTTATAGCCTGTTTTCTATATTCTTAACCGGGCTTTTAGTCCGGCATAACTTCCAAAAACTCACCTACTGTACAATCCAGGGTTAAATAAATTTTTTCAATGGTATCAAAGCTTATCATGCTTGTTTTTTCATTATAAAGCCTGGAAAGAGTACTGGCGCTTATACATGTAAGCCTGTGCAGTTCTGCTATGCGAATTTTTTTTCTTGCCATTAAAACAGCTAAATTATTAGTATTCCATAAAGAAAATTCGTAACAATATTACAAAAAGTGCATATTGTCATTGCAACGACGACAAGAAAAAATTTTTATCAATCATTAATTGATCACTACCAAGTTTTTTTGCGGTAAAATTTTCCTAGAATCATAAAAGCAAATACCGGAGGTTAAGTTGACTCAGAAAACACCTCATAGCAGCCTTGAAACCCTTAGAAATACAAGGATACAAAAATTAAACGACCTTATTGATATCGGAGTAAACCCATATCCCTATACTTATGACAGAACAGCCTGCGCAGCAGAGCTTCACGAGAATTATAAGGAGCTTCCTGCCGGTGATGAGGACTCAAAAGTCTATCATGTTGCCGGAAGAATCATGGCAATGAGAAACACTGGCATGTTCATTGATCTTTCTGACAGTTCCGGTAAAATACAGCTTTTTATTCACAAAGATAATGTTACAGAAGACAAAATAAAACTGCTTAAACTCCTGGATGTGGGTGATATCATAGGAGTTTGCGGAACTATAAGAAGAACACCCAGAGGTGAGCTAAGTATTAAAGTCAGCGACTTTAAAATCCTCTCAAAAACCCTTCTTCCCCTGCCGGAAAAATGGCATGGGCTTACAGACACAGAAACCCGCTACAGGCAGCGCTATCTTGATATGATAATGAACCCTGAGGTAAGGGAAACTTTCCTTAAAAGAAGCAGGATCATATCAGAAATAAGAAATTACCTTATCCAGAGAGGCTTCTTAGAGGTTGAAACCCCTATGCTCCAGCCTGTTGCCGGTGGTGCGGCAGCAAGGCCTTTTATTACATATCATAATTCTCTTGATATGCAGATGTACCTTAGAATTGCGCCTGAACTATACTTAAAAAGGTTACTGGTCGGCGGTTTAAGCGAGAAAATATTTGAAATTAACAGAAACTTCAGAAATGAAGGGATTTCACCAAAGCATAACCCTGAGTTCACTATGCTTGAGCTGTACCAGGCTTATGTTGATTATAATGAAATGATGGTCCTTACTGAAAACCTGATTAGCACGGTTGCCAAAAATGTCCTTGGCACAACGGAAATAGAGTATCAGGGGGTAAAAATCAACCTTGCTCCTCCCTGGCAAAGGATCACAATGATCGGGGCTGTTAAAAAGTATACTGATATTGACTTTAGCCACTTTCTTTCTGCTCCGGAAGCTGCACAGGAAGCAGGAAAAATTGGTGTTGAAGTTGAAGAGGGCGATTCCTGGGGCTTAATCATTGATAAAGTCTTTGAGGCCAAGGTTGAACCGCATTTAATCCAGCCGGTGCATATTATTGACTACCCAAGAGATATTTCCCCTCTTGCAAAGCCGCATAGAGACGATTCAAGGCTGACAGAAAGGTTCGAGACCCGCGTAAACGGCTGGGAAATAGCAAACGCTTTTTCTGAGCTGACTGACCCGATTGACCAGAGAAGAAGGTTTGAGCAGCAGGTCTCTTCAAGGAAAGAAACTGACTTTGAGACCCCCTCAGAGGTTGATGAGGATTTCCTCAGGTCTCTTGAGTATGGAATGCCGCCTGCCGGTGGTCTTGGCATAGGCATTGACAGGTTAATCATGCTGTTAACCGGCTCTGCAAGTATAAGAGACGTGATTTCTTTCCCTACACTTAAGCCGAGGCAGGAGCAGCAGAACCCCTGATACGTTAATATTTTACTTTTCTCAGGTTATTTATTGATTTAATTGATAAAAATTTCAGGATATCAAGGATTAAGTACAAATCCCAGGGACTTTTAATTACCCCATGCTCAATTCCTGATTCCATAAGGTTACACAGCAATAAAATACTGTCTATATTGTCTCTGGTTTTTCCCAGGTGGCACGAAATATCTTCGTTCATTTTTTCTCCTTTTTTATATTTTGATAGTAATATTTTTGGACGTGACGTCATTGCGAGGGCTTGGCGAAGCAGGAGTTGCAAAGCAACTCCTGCTTCGCCAAGCCCGTGGCAATCTGTGCCCCCCCGTGTCAGCTTAAAATTTATAGCTTACCACGATGTTGCTCAAATTCCCACGTCGCGGAGCCTGTCCTGAGGAGCGAAGCGACGTGAGGGCTCCTCGGAATGACAAATCGTATTTTTTACATTACTACTTTTATTTTTAATATATATTATTATTAACAATTATCGCAATTGATATTAATATATATTTATCGATATTAATATTTAAAATATATTCAAATTTATCTATAAAAATTATTTTTTATTAATAAAGTATATTAATAAAATTATTAAATATTGTTAAATAAAAATAAAATAATTTGCTATGCTGAAATAAAATAATGCAGGGCTTTTCTGTTATCCTGCCACATGGTTTGCACATCCCCGCTTCCGGGAAGCTCAAGGGTTATAACGGGAATATTTCTTTCTTTTCCCGCATAAGTCCCGAATGAACCCGGTGTCGGATAACCTATATCAACCTGCACAGGATAACCATTCAGCCCGGACATCTTTTCAGCGATTTTTTCTGCCGGGCCATCGTAATTAACCACTTTATAAGGGCTATGAAACGCCAGAATCCTGTCAGGTTTATATTCTTCTACGATATCCATTATAAACAGTGTTTCAACTTCGCTGGCAGCCTGGTATCCGCAATTATATCTTCCGGCTTCATCGCATCCCGGCCTGTTTTTAGTGGGAAAGTTCCTGTTTAAATCTATGCCGTTAGAGTTCCCCCTGATATTTTCCTGTTTCCCGTCAGGATTAAGGCAGGGTATTATTAAAATCTCATTATTACCTGTCAAATCAGGATTTTCTTTGATATCTTTAATTAATTGGTCAATTAAGTATTCCCCTTCAGGCTCATCTCCATGGAAAACACCTATTAACAGGACTGTTTGGCCTTTTTTCCCGTCAGGGGTTTCAACTTTTAAAAGTCGGATTTCGTTATTTTTTGGACTGGTTATTTTTTTTTCAGGTTTTATTATCATTTTTGTACTTAAGATTTCAATATGTAAGGACACTTTAAAAACTAAAAAATCATGTTAAAATAAAGATACAGGAGCTCGGAATACGGGCAATATTCCGAGCCGTTGTTCTTAAACGAATAACCCAATTAAAAGGATTACTATTAATAATAGTAGTCCTTTTTCAGTTATCCTGAATTTTAAGAACATCGCATCACCTCCTTTCTATTGATTGAGGTGTGTCCTGTATTTTATGATTTTTCAAGGTTCAATGTTTATTATATTTTAATACGGCTCTTGAATTCTGTTAATAGATTCAAGAATATCGTCCAGCCTGTCTAAATTTCTGTTCATAATGCTTTTGCTTCTTTTAAAACTCTGTCTCTAATTTTTGGTTTCAGACTTTTTTCTGTAACAATATCAATTTTTCTTCCAAGCAGCTCCTCAAGGTCAAGAATCAAGCCCCCCGGAAAAAAGAAAGAGGTATTTTCCCCAACATCAATTATAAAGTCTATATCACTTGACTCTGTAGCCTCGTTTCTTGCCACAGAACCAAAAACCCTGACATTATAAGCCCCATGCTTATTTGCAATCTCAATTATTTCATCCCTTTTTTCTTTTAAGAATTCATAAATATTCATAAGGAACGCTCCATTTGGAATATTATATACCACAATGTGCAAACAATTCCGAATTTATACTGTAAACGAGTCGTGGTATGCGAAGCGGGAGTGTTAATTATGCGAAGCAGGCGTTGCTGTCCGCTAAGGCATTTCGGAAACGATGAGCGAAATTCGGCTGAGAGTGAAACGGAGCCGACCAGGCTTCGTTGGAACTCGTTAAAAGCCGATATTTCAAGACAGTTTTCATTTTTAAAAGCTCATTCCCACGTCGGGCGAATAACAATTACATACTGACATTCCCGTTTTTTGCTCGCGCTGCTCGGAATGACATTTCGGGAGTTATCAACATGATAGCGGGACACTACCGCAATGAGTGATATTTTACTCTTCAGCTTTTTTTTCAATAATTATTTTTTCGTTTTCAATGCTGATATTAACCCTGTCCTTTTCAGGGTCTATTTTTAAAAGTTGCAAAAGAACTGGTGGTATAATCAAAGCCCAGCTTCTGCCCATTTTTGCGAATTTCTTTTCTATCATGACTTAGCCTTTATTAGTATTTTGTCTTAATCAAATCATAGCATTTATGCTTAAAAAGACCTGATTTAGTTTAAAGACTTTACATTGATGCTTGAAAATGCTAACATTTTGTCATTGACAAAATAAGGATAATTATAATGGACAAAAAAGAGCTTGTCATAGATATATTCCACGAACTCGACTTTATTCGCTTTATCGCCAAACTGTGCGATTTTGCAATAGACAACGATGCAAAATTTGAACCGCACCAATATGCGATAATCTTCTGGTACCTCGAAAAACACTCCTATAGGGTATCGGAAATGGTCGAAAAACTTCACCCCATATTGCCGGTTTCAGAGGATTGAACAAATGTTTTCCTGTTGCCAGACACCAGAGTTAAGGAATAAACAAAAAATTTTTACATTTGTTTTTTGTTTTACGTCATCCTGAGCCAGCTCGCCGGGCGAGCTGTGTCGAAGGATCTCAAGGTCTAAAACAATGAGATTCTTCGCCCGCCCCGCCTATGGCGGGAGGCGGCTCAGAATGACGAAATGAGTAAAAA
>JANQEB010000198.1 GCA_028278605.1 Candidatus Gastranaerophilales bacterium | reverse complement strand
GGGCGAATAACAATTACCTGCTGACATTCCCGTTTTTCGCTCGCGCTGCTCGGAATGACATTTCGGGTGTTATCAACATGATAACGGTACACTTTCAATTTTTGTAAATAACTGTTAATTTATAAATATCAGGGGGTTTGTTTTTATGTATACATGTACAAAGACTGGAAACTAAAACCCGAAAATGACTATTCAACCAGAAATCCCTGTTCGGCCTGAACTAAATTTATCACCCGAAATAACCAGGCTGCATCAAGACTTTTTTAAACCTTCCGTAAATACGGGGTTGCCAGTGCTAAGTTCCGGAGTTTACAAAAGCGATAAAAAAGAAAAAACCTCATCGGAAAAATTCTTCGAATTTGCCTTCTGGACCGGCATTGCAGCAGCAGCTCTCCAGGTAGTTTCCGGGGTAAGTTTTATGGTTCTTTCCCGTATGAAAGGGGGAAAAGAAAAGTTTGAAAAAGCAAGCCATTACAAAGGAAAAGCCGCACTTCCCGCGAAAATAGCATTCACAACGCTGGGGGTTAGCTATGCAATCTGCGCTCCTTCTACTGCAGGAGCAGGTATTAACGCCCAACAGCCCGGCATAGTCCTGCATTCAATAATTGCGGGATTGTTAGGCGGAGGGATAGGCTTACTTACAATATTAAATAAAGGCGGAGTAGGAACAAGGGCAAAAGGCTGGTTAAGCCTGATGTATGCCCCTTTGTTTGCGGGTTTTGCCAATAAAATAGGCAATGATTTCTACAGCAAGGACAGTAAACAAACCAGGAAAATGGATATTAACTTTATGACTGAAAAAAGCACTTATGAAAACTTTTTTTCAGTTAATAAGAAAGGAAAAGAGCTTAGAAAGAAGTTTTGGGATTCTTTCCTGTTTAGCCTGGATGATATGAAACTCGCGTTTAACTCAATTGGCCGGACAATGCTAAAAACATTTAAGCAGACCGGGGATTATATCACGCAAAAAAGAAAAGAACTGCCTGAAATTATCTCAATAAAGCCTTCAAGAGAAAGTATGTGGCTGGGAAGTTCATTAATAGTTTTAGGTTCCCTGCCTAAAGTGCTATTCGGAAGCATGCTCGGCAAGAATGGAAAGTGGTCAAAAGCGGGCCTGGGCGCTGACTTTATGATTGGAGCCGGCTTCCTGTTTGATACCCTTGGAATGATGTCTGTAGCAAATGCTAATGACGATTCCAGGAAGATACCAATGCTGATAGGCGGACCTATGAGGATTATAGGCGATTTCAGGCAGGAAGAAAACCTGTTCTACGGCTTAAGAACTATTGGCGGGGCAGCTATTGAGTATTATTATGCGCTTATGAATAAGGAAAAGGACGGAAAATTATCATAAATAAATTCAGTCGCCAATTAATTTTTTAAAAAATTTCTAAAATCCCCACCCACAGCCACACTGTAGGAACGTCAAAGGCTTCGCCTTTAAAAATCCATATAGATTTTGAGAAAATTTCACCAGGCTATCACAGGGTTTTATCTATTTTGTGATTCGAGTTAAATAAGTACCCGGGGTAAGTAGCTTAAATTTTTCCTGACAAATTATGAATTTTAAATTTTCAGGCGGTTTATATATTTAGATTAGATTACGCAGTTTTAAAAATGTTAGTAAACCCGCTAAAACTCAATAATTTTAATAAACTAGCCTTTGACTCAAGGATAGAAATCGTTGACCTGGAAGAATTTAAGCAGGCAACTGAAGGATTACCTGAAGCAGGAATTAGGCCTTGGAGTATTGATCAGTCCTTAATAGAAGAAAAAACTTTCACCAGAAAGGTAGAGAGCTGTAATACAGGCGGAATTCAAAATTCAGAGCAAGTATTTATGTTCCATTTGAGGCCACTTCTGACCCTAAGAAACTTTGAAAATGTAACAAATATTTTTTGTGAAAAGGCTGAAATTCTAAAAAAAGATAAAAAACCTTTAAATGGTCTTATAACAGGAGGGGACGCTAAAGATCCAAAAGCTTCTAACCCTGATGGTGATTTGAGTGAAGAACTTTATAATGAACTAACAAAAATGTTTATGGGCTTAGGTATTAATTTTTCTGTCATATGGGGAAAGCTAAACAGAAATCAACATACAAATGTTTATTACTCAGCAAAAACTGATACATGGAAAATAAATAATTCCAGAAGAGTAAAAACCGTTAATGAATTAAAGCGGGCTTATAAAATAATCCGGATTTCTCCTAATGATGAACTCTGGATTAAAGGCAAAGACGGTGTTAAAAGAAAAGTTGAACCCTCAGAGCATCCTGAACTATTCGCCTCTGGTTAAGACCCTGTAAAAGCACCTTTAATCTTGTCTATGAAAGGCTCTTTTTTGGATTTTTGCTTTTCTATTTCGGCAAGGCGGGCAAATATCTTCTTTTCCTCGTCGTTAAGATGAGTAGGGGTTTGGACATCCAGCTTAATAAACTGGTCCCCCCTTCTGGAAGGCATGTTTAAGTAAGGAGCCCCTGCCCCTTTTATGCTGACAACTGTTCCTGTCTGGGTTCCCGGCTGAACCTTAAGCGGTTTTTTCCCGTCAACGGTTTCAATTTCTATATTATCGCCAAGCGCAGCCTGGGAAAAACTTATTGGCTGTTCAAGGTAAATGTTTACGCCATCTCTTTTAAAGAATTTATGCGGCTTAACATATAGAATCACATAAATATCACCCGGAGGGCCGCCGTTTTTACCGGAATCGCCTTCTCCGCTGACTCTTAGTTTATTTCCATTATCCACGCCCGGCGGAATTTTCAGGCTTATTACCTTGGAAACATCAATCCTGCCTTCGCCATGGCATTTTTTACATGGGTTAGTAATTATCTGTCCTGCTCCCCTACATTGCGGGCAGGTTGAAACCTGAGTAAAATGGCCAAGAATAGTCTGGGTTGTCTGCTGGACCTGGCCTGAACCCCGGCATGTAGGACAGGTATTTAACTTTGTCCCCGGCTCTACTCCTTTGCCAAGACACCTGTCGCAGTTCTCAAGGTGGGTAATTTCAACGTCTTTTTCTGTTCCAAAAATCGCTTCTTCAAATTCTATCTGGAAATCAAGCCGCAAATCACTGCCTCTTCTTGGGGCATTAGGGTCCTGGCGGGCTCCGGCAAAGCCGCCTCCGAAAAATGAATTTAAAATCTCGCTTAAGTCTCCAAAACCAAAATCAAACGGGCCATGAAAATCATAACCGGCATTTTTAAGCCCGTCAGCGCCGTACCTGTCATAAAGTGAACGCTTCTCATCGTCCATGAGGACTTCATATGCCTGGCCCAGGTCTTTAAAATCCTGTTCTGCCGTGGAAGATTTATTCACATCCGGGTGAAGCTCCCTTGCTTTCTTCCTGAAAGCGCTTTTTATCTCGTCTTTTGATGCCTCCTTTGACACACCCAGAATATTATAGTAATCTTTATTGCTCATTTGCTCTGCTTAATAACTATTCTTTTACCGCTACATTAACCATTGCAGGTCTTACAGTCCTATCGTGCAGTTTATACCCGCTTTGCAGTTCGGAAATTACGTGATGATCCTCATGTTCGTCAGTCGGAGTCTGCATTACTGCCTCAT
Source organism: Candidatus Gastranaerophilales bacterium (assembly GCA_028278605.1). Taxonomy (GTDB): domain Bacteria; phylum Cyanobacteriota; class Vampirovibrionia; order Gastranaerophilales; family UBA9971; genus JANQEB01. Next base: position 10,502 of record JANQEB010000198.1, on the reverse strand, counting down.
GCAGGTTCGGATCAAATTCTTCCCCGACTGTTTTAATCTTTTCCAGTCCTATTTTTTCCAATGTGTCCGCAAACTGTTTTTTAATTGCTTCAAAGCTCTCTTTAAGCTGTTTGCAGTCTTCGATTTCCTGGAAGGATTTATCTGCTCTTTCTATTGTATCAAGAATAGGCAAAAGTTTCTTCATTGTATCTTCTGCTCCATATTTTAAAAGAGCTTCCCTTTCTTGTGCCTGCCTTTTCCTGTAGTTATCAAAATCTGCCGCCAGTCTTAAATACTGAGTTTTCTGGGCTCCAAGTTGTTTTTCAAGTGTTTCACAGCGGGTTTGCAGGTTTTCTGAGTCCTGCCCGGCAACTTCTTCTGCCTGTTTTTCCCCTGAAACTTCATCTATATCAGCTTCCTGTGAAAAGGGATTTTCTTCCAGGGTTTTGTCTTCGTTATTAACTTCAAGTTTTTCTTTTTCCTTCATATATAAGTTTCCTCTTAAAAAGATTATATTTTAAAATATTTTCCCCGCATATTATACAGCTAAATTTGTGCTTATTAGCAAAAATATAGATTATTTTAATATTTTGACGTAAAAATTTTGGAGTGCACTGATTCATTCTTTCTTTTTGTTGAATTTAACCAATAGACCAGACAGAAGGATGATGAGAATCCTCTCAACATAAATAAGCCGGCGATAAATTCAACAAAGTTAAATTAAAAACTATGGTAGCGCCTTAAGTAATAAATGACGGATGCGGCCAAAATCTCAATTAATACAAGCTTTTTTATTGAGAATTAGTATTATGCTATAAACATATCTTCAATCAGGTCCTTGTATTTTTTTTGGACTTCTGACTTTTTAACCTTCATTGTCTGGGTTAAAAGCCCATTTTCCATGCTGAAAGGCTCTTTAAGCATTTTTAAACACTGGACCTGCTCAAATGACCTGGAATTTGCCCGTTTTTGAAGTTGTTCCTTAAGTTCTTTCTTAAGTAATTTCTGCACTTTCGGACAATGATAAATATGTGAATCATCCGCATAGCTCAAGGATTGTTTTTTTGCCCAGTCCTGGATTGAGTCAATGTTTGGCGAAATTAACGCTCCCAGGTGAGGTTTATCCTGCCCGACAAGCATGATCTGGTTTATGTAAGGGCTTGTAAGACAAGCATCCTCAAGCGGCTGGGGTTCCACGTTTTCCCCGTTGGAAAGCACGATTATATCCTTGTTCCTGCCTGTTAAAACAAGGTCATTAGCATGAGTAAGCCAGCCTAAATCTCCTGTATTTAGCCAGCCGTTAGCGGCTAAAATCTTATCAGTCGCTTCCTTATCCTTATAATATCCCTTCATAAGCTGCGGCCCTCTTACCATAACAAGCCCGGTTTCCAGAGGAGCAACTTCACGGCGATTTTCAGGGTTCACAATTTTTATTTCAGTATGCTTCATTGGCTTTCCTGCTGATTTTTTCAGGTTATAGTCCCTTTTTCTGATAGTTAAGACAGGAGAAGTCTCGGTAAGTCCATAACCAACAAGGATTTCAATGCCTACTGTTTCGTAAAAATCTTCAAGATAACCGGCAAGAGCGCCCCCGCCGGAAATTCCAAACCTGAAGTTTCCGCCCAGCGCAGCGCGAACTTTCTTATAAATAAGCTTTTCTCCCAGTTTATAAGGGATTGAAGTTATATAATACTTTAAAAAAGCTATGGAACTTGAACTTAGTGAGGGTTTAAGATTGTCCAGGCAAAGATTATTAAGGATTCTCCTTGATTTTACATGGGTTTTACCGGCCCGGAGAAAGAAATTTACTATTTTTCTTCTTAAAGCAGGCTGTTTTTTAAGTTCAGTCTGAACCCCACTATAAAGCGCCTCCCAAATTCTTGGAACCGTAATCAGGTAATGAGGTTTATAGCTTTTCATATCATTTTTAAAGTTGGCCACATTGGTATAAACAATGGTTAGACCCCTTGAAAGAAGGTAATATTCAGAAGTCCTCTCGTAAATATGCCACGGAGGAAGTATGCTAAGAGCGCTTTGGCCTGGCGTCATGTCCAGAACATCAGTATAAGCGGATAGCTGGGAAAGGAAGTTCCCGTGGCTGATCATTACTCCTTTGGGTTTTCCTGTTGTGCCGGAAGTATATACCAGTGTTGCTATATCATCTTTTTTAAGGGTAACAGGGTTTAAGGAATGTCTTTTTCCTTTTGTAATAACCTGGTTATAGCTGTAAACATTGTAGTTTTCCTTGAACTCAGTAGAAATTTCCTCGCCGGAAAGGCAAATAATGAATTCCAAAGGGTGTTTATCAAGATAAGCGGTTAACCTGTTTATTGTTTCAAGGTTTTCTGCTATTAATCCCTTGCTTTCACTGTGTTCCAGAATATAAAACAACTCTTCTACAGGCGCCTGTGAACCTCTTACCGCATTAATCCCGCCGGCCATAAGTATTGCCTGGTCAGCAATCAACCACCTTGAGCTGTTTTCTGAAAATAAACCGGCATGATCTCCTTTAGCCAGGCCTAAAGACTGAAGCCCGGAAGCAAAATATTGAATTTGATCATATAGTTCTTTATAAGTAAATTCAAAATTATTATATTTATCTACAACAGCAGGAAGGTCGGAATAATACCTCAAAAGATCCTGCCAAATTTCAGGGATAGAGTTTTTCTTATCCGAAATTAGCAGAAGATGATTCTTTTTAAGGCGTTGAAGAGCTGTTACCATGAAATATATTCCTTGAGGTTTGCAGGAAACCGGCAAATAAAAATACCCCTGATTTTTGTTTTAATACATCAAGGCAAATTTTTCAAGCTAGATTTGCTTAATTAAAGTTATTGATTTTCGCAGACATCCACGAAAATTTTCCTGGAAAGATTTTTGCCGATAGCTACGACTTGCCTGCTTATCTCTACGATAACAGGCCCCGGTTTAGCTACACATTTGACTTTACCACCTTCAAAAAGTCCAAACCTCTGGGAGTTACACTTTATTCCAGTATCTAAAAACTGAGAAATTTCAGCTTCCTGTCCTATTTCTAATTCACAAAGACTAACCATATTTGCCTCGTTTATTTCTTATTTTTTATAAAACAGATAAAATTAATTGCCGCAAGTTATATTATTGAGAATTATTCTCATTTAATTTCTATATTAATATTACCAGATACACTTATTAAAGTCAATACTGTAAATTCAAGCTATTTGGTGTTTATACCAGAAACGCTCCAAAAAAGAGAAGACAGAATATTTACATGCCTTCTTTTTTCAGTGAATTATAGAAAAATTCTTATGTAATCCTCTGGAACATGTACCCGATTCCGCGGGCTGTAAGAATAAGTTCAGGGTTTGCAGGGTCAACTTCAAGTTTTGAGCGCAATCTGCTGATATGCACATCCACAACTCTTGTATCAATTCTGTGATCAGCAGGATATGACCATACGTACTGTAAAATCTCGTTTCTTGAGAAAGGCTGTCCTGAGTGTCCAACAAGAAGTTCTAACAGGCTAAATTCCATGCCGGTAAGCCTGATACGCTCATTTTTCCTGAAGACCTGTCTTCTGCTTGTGTCAATTCTCAGTGCACCGGTTGTAATGACGTTTTTAGTAACTTTTCCGCCGGTAACGTCTGTTTTCTGGTTCAGTCTGCGTAAAACAGCTTTTACTCTTGCTTCCAGTTCTTTTGGGCTGAAAGGCTTGATTACATAGTCATCAGCACCGAGTTCAAGGCCTGTAATCCTTTCAGAAACATCTCCAAGAGCTGTTAGTATGATAATTGGGGTATCAGCGCTTTTTCTGATTTCTCTTGTAACTCCGTAACCATCAAGTTTTGGCATCATAACATCAAGCACAACAAGGTCAGGATTATGTTTTTGATATGCATCCACGGCTTCTTCACCGTCTGCTGCTGTTATAACCTCGTACCCTGCCATTTTTAGCCTTGTTTCAAGTATTCTTCTTATACTTGCTTCGTCGTCAACTACCAGTATTCGTTCGCTATCCTGAATTTCCGCTTGAACTTCATTATTTTGCGTCATACTTTTGCATCCTTCTTAAAAGACAATTTTAAACTACTCAACTTAAATTAAGCTTATAATCTCACCCTGCTATAGATTTCCAGATGATTATTAATAATAATCTTAAGAATTGTTTAAATTATTAAGATTTAATAAGTATTCTATCATAAAACTCAATATTTCAATCAAGTTTTTTTATAAAAAAATTTTATACTATAAAATTAAGTATACAATATTCACAGAGCATTTTAAAAAGGAACAAGCCAATTGAAGCTTTCAATAAAGGAAATTCTGGAGGCAACACAAGGAGAACTTCTCAGGGGAGGAGATTTGTCTAAGCAAGTGTGTGTTTCTACCGATACCAGGACAATACATGCTGATGAGGTTTTTCTTCCGATCAAGGGCGAGAATTTTAACGGGCATGACTTTATGGCTAAAGCGGTAAATGCCGGTTGTGCCGGTTATCTTACCGAAAACCCGGACCAGCAGCCTGAGCCTGCCGAGTTTATCATTTCTGTTGAAAACACCCTTGAAGCTTACCTTAAAATTGCCGGGTTTGCCCGCAGGAAAGTCAATCCAAAAATCATAGCTATCACGGGAAGCTCAGGGAAAACTTCGACCAAAGAGCTTGTATATTCTGTTTTAGCGACGTCTTTTAATACTCACAAGTCAAAACTAAATCATAATAACGAAATCGGTCTTTGCCAGACTCTTTTATCCATGCCGGAACAAACAGAATTTGTTGTTATTGAAATGGGCATGAGGGCTTTGGGAGAAATTGAACTGCTGTCAAAGTACTCTGAGCCGGATATTGCTATTATTACTAACGTTGGGACTGCACATATAGGAAGGTTAGGCAGTATTGAAAACATTGCAAAAGCAAAGTGTGAGATAACTTCGCATTTAAATGACGGCGGCATGCTTTTGGCTTATGATGATGAACTAATAAAAAATACCTGCAGCTGGCATGGAAAAAATTTTTTCTACGGTAAGGGATACAAGATTAACAGACAGGAAGAGCATTTAACCGGTTTTACCTATAAAGATAAATACTATGAAGTCCCCGCAATGGGAGAATACAGCGTTATTAACGCTATAGCAGCAATTGAAGTCGGCAAATACGCAAATATCAGCTACGAAAGCATAAAGCAAGGATTATTAAACTATGAGCCGGTAGGAAACCGTGGAAATGTGATTCAATTAAGCAACGGGGCCAGGCTTATTGTGGATTGTTATAATGCAAACCCTGATTCAGTTATGGCCTCAATTGATTCCCTGGTTAAAACATGTAAAAATTCAAAAATCGTTCTTATACTGGGTGATATGGCTGAATTAGGAGATCATGAACAGGAGTTACACAATAAAGTCGGGACTTTTATTTCGGGGCTTCCGGTACATACACTTGTAACAGTCGGTCAAAAAGCGGAATTCATCGCCCAATCAGCTAAGAACCCCGATTTGCATGTTAAGTCATTTTTAAATAACAGGGATGCAACAGCTTTTCTAATTGAAAATATGGATGAAAACTCCATGCTGTTGTTTAAAGCATCCAGGTGTATGAAGCTGGAGGAGGTTGCAGCAAGCATTCAGGAGAAGTATACTCAGGTTTTACGTCATCCTGGCTCTTGAAATTCCTCGCATGTCCGCCATAGGCGGACAATGGCCCGGAATGACGATAAACACTAAAACTATAGGAGAAAGAATGAAAAATTTATTTGATAAAACCAAAATCAAAGGTATGGAGCTTAAAAACAGGTTTATACGATCTGCAATGCACGAGGGGCTCGCCGGAAACGACGGCGAAGTCAACCGGGAAATTCTTGATGTATACGAAGCAGTAGCTAAAGGCGGGGTCTCAACCATAATGACCGGGTTCGCCTTTACAATGGAAGGCGAAAACCCAACCCATAAAATGCTTGCAGCTTATGATGACAAATTTATTGAAGGGTTCAAAACACTTACTGACACAGTCCGCAAGCACGGGGCTAACATAGTTTTGCAGGTTGCATCAGGGGGCTCACAGGCAAAATTTAATTATCGAAAAAGAAAAATATACGGCCCCTCGGCAGTTGAGCATAAATTTACCCGCATAACCCCTATAGAGATGACTCAAGAGGATATAAAACATCTTGTCCGGGCTTTTGGAGATGCTGCTTTAAGGGCAAAAAAAGCCGGATTTAACGGGATTCAGATACATGCCGCGCATGGTTACCTGTTAAGCCAGTATTTAACCCCATATTACAACCGCAGAAACGATAATTACGGAGGGAGCATAGAAAACAGGGCAAGAATTATTTTTGAAGTTTTTGAAAATATGAAAGAAAAAGCAGGGGATGATTTTCCGGTCCTCATAAAAATCAACTGCACTGATTTTATGGAAGAAGGCCTTACTGCTGAGGATAGCAGGTTTATATGCAGGAAACTGGACGAAATGGGCGTTGGTCTTATAGAAATCAGCGGGAATGTAGGTTTTAACGAGAATGAACCTCGGCTTATACGTCCCGGAATTAATAAAGATAAAACCAGGCAATGTTATTTTTCCCAATATGCAAAAGCTGTAGCGGAAGAGGTCAAGGCCCCTGTCTCTGTAGTCGGGGGAAACAGGGATTTTAGCATGATGACAGAGATTTTAAATGATTCTAAAATCGAGTATTTTTCACTGGCCAGAACAATCCTGTGCGAGGCAAACCTGGCTAATAAGTGGGGCCAAAGCCAGGCCTATGAACCAAAATGCATCTCCTGTAACCAGTGTTTTTCATTAAAGCAGGGCAATGTATGCATCTTCAACCGTAATTAAACCGAATCTCTGGTTATAAAAATTAAAATTCTTCAAAACGCTCACCCAGCCTACCCTAAAGGTGGAAAAGAGGCTACGCCTCTTTTCCTATTCCCGGAAAGACCTGTCCTCAGTAAAATTTTTCCGCCAGAAAACCGCTGTTTCTGAACCTATAACAAAAAACAGGAAGCAGGTTCCAGTTATATACAATAAAACAGGGTAAGATGCTTTTATAAAAACCGAAAACCCGGTAATTGCCTGTGGTATACCATAGCAAAAAGCCAGGCTGCAAAGCTTAAATACTAAAATAAAAACGCAGGTATAAAAAGTTGTTCTAAACACAAAGCCAAGCCTGAAAATATTAGCGTGAATTAAGCCAATAATGAGAGAGACCAGCGCAAAAGAAACAAGCCACATCCATTTTCCAATTGAAGTAAAGGCTTTTAAAACCTCGTGAATATCAATATCAGGGTTTATCGCATAAACCGCATCCTCAAACAGCAGGTCCAGGTTATAATCCTGCAAGAATTTAATAAGACCTTCCTGCGTGCTTTTTAATCCGAAAAACCAGTTTAAGCCTTCTGCCAGGACAAAAATCAGTACACCATAAACGATGTAAACCCATATAGCCGGTTTATATTCATTGTAGACTTCTTTGTAGCCTTTTTTTGTTTTTTTACCTGTCATCCGGATATCCTTCTATCATTAGGTCAGGCGAAAAGCTTTTAACTTCATCAAATCTCAGGTTTATACACTGGTTAATACTTTCTGCCGCAAAGCCTTCAAAAGACGAAACAGCCCTGTGATCACCCAGGAGCTTTGGCGCAAGGAAAAAATAGATTTTATCAACCAGGTTTTGCTTTAAAAAAGCGCCGTTTAATTTTCCCCCGCTTTCAGCGATTATACTGAATATTCTCTTTTTATAAAGCTCATTTGCCAAAAACTCAAGGTTTAATTTGTTGTTTTTCAGCGGGCAATCGAGAAATTCAACATGAGAAGGGTATTTTTCTCTTCCCGGTGCGTTTTTAGAGGTTGCAATTATAACTTTTATGCCGTCATCACTATATACACGCGAATTTGCAGGAGTAATCAGTTTAGAATCAACAATAACCCTGACCGGGCTTCTTCCGTTTTCAATCCTGGTTGTGAGGCCCGGGTTATCAGCAATCACAGTTGCTGAACCTGAGATTATGGCGTCATACTTGTTTCTTAACCTGTGAACTTCTTCTCTTGCCGCCTGAGAAGTTATCCATTTGCTTTTTTGAGTTGAAGTCGCTATTTTTCCATCCATGGTAGATGCTGTTTTAATTGCTATAAAAGGCTTTTTTTGGATGATATTTTTGATAAAAATTTCGTTTAGCTTCCTGCACTCTTTGTTTAAGACATCTTCTATAACTTCAATTCCCGCTTCCCTTGCTTTTTGGATGCCCTTACCTGCAACTTCAGGGTTAGGGTCAGTCATACCAAGGATAAGTATCTTTATGCCGGACTCTATTACCTTATCCACGCAGGGTGGGGTTTTTCCATGATGACAACAGGGCTCAAGGCTTATGTATAAAGTTCCGCCCCTTGCCTTTTCCCCTGCGCTGTTAAGTGCATTAACCTCGGCATGGGCTTCTCCGTACTTCCGGTGAAAGCCTTCAGCTACAAAGTTATTGTCTTTATCCAGGACAACAGCACCAACCGGCGGGTTAGGCGAAACTCGCCCTTCTGCCAGTTTTGCCAGTTCTATACATCTTTTCATGTATTTTTCGTGTTGTATCATAGGTATATAGGCTTACAGGATACTAATCGATTATACAATGATAAAAGTTGCAATTACAGGCAGCATAGCTTCCGGCAAATCCCTTGTTGAAAAGTTCCTCAGACAAGAGGGAGCAACCACGCTTGATACTGATAAAGTGGTTCATGAGCTTCTGGAAAAGGATAAAGCTATTATAAAAAAGGTTTCTGAGCTTTTTAAGCCTATAGGAGTCGATGTAAGAAACAATTCCGGATCAATTGACAGAAAAAAAATCGGGCAGGTAGTATTTTCTGATAAACAGAAATTAAAAGAGCTTGAAAAGATACTTCACCCGGAAGTTAAAAAAATAACTGAAGCTTTTTTTGAAAATAATAAGGATAAAAAGCTTATAGTGGTTTGCGCGCCTCTTTTATACGAGGCAAACATGGAGAACATGTTTAATTTTGTGATTACAGTAACCGCATGTCAGGATATAAGACTGGAAAGATTGATTAAAACAAGGAACCTTAACAGGGAACAAGCCTTAAATCGAATAGGCTCACTGGATTTTGGAAAAGAAAAACTGGAAAAAGCTGATTTTGTGATAGAAAACAATGGCTCTATTGAAGATTTACAACTAAAGACAAAAGAGGTTTTGGATAAAATTCTTTGTCATAAACTACCTGAATAGCTATATTTAACCCTTTATGTAACAGGCAGGTTTTGTTTTTTTCTGGAAGATGCCAGCTTTATACTGCTAATTTTACCATACTGGCTGCCAAGCATAATTTTTTCCGCTTCCTCAAGGATTTTGACGGTCTCATAACCGTTTAAGCCGTCAGATCTTGGCTTTATCCTGTTTTCTATACAATTCAAAAAGTGCTGGCATTCAAGTTTTAACGGCTCGATTTCTATATAATCAGGACATTCAATAAGCTTTTTCTCTGTTGTCTGGTTATCATACAATTCAAACTTTTTATCAGCAAAGGAATCATCAAAAACAGCAGTAGCTTTTGTGCCCCTGACCAGCAGCACAACTCTTTTTAACGGGTGAATCCAACTATCACTAAGATGTACAAGGATATCATCTTCAAAACCAATATCAATATGAGCAATATCAACAATTCCGTCATTGTTTACAGAGCAGCCGATTGCAGATTCAACCTGAAGAGGCTTTTTATCAAGGATATAAGCTGCCATAGACAGGTCATGCGGAGTTAAGTCCCACAAAACACTGCGGTCGTTCCTGAAGAAATTCACATTGAGCCGGTCGCTCTGGACATAGGTAATTTTGCCGAGAGTACCGTCTTTAACAATTGATTTAAGCCTGTTTACTACAGGGTGATAAAGCAGTAAATGCCCTACCATAAGCACAAGTCCTTTTTCATCAGCGAGTTCCATTAATTCCCTGGCTTCTTCGCTGCTTGTAGCGATAGGCTTCTCTACATAAACATGCTTTCCGGCTTCAAGCGCCTTTTTTGTCAGTGAATAATGGGTATGGCTCGGTGTTGCAATTACTACACCGTTAATTTCAGGGGTTTGCAGTATCTGCTCAAAATCACAAATACATTTAACGCCTTCATACTCCCCTGTAACTTTGCAAAGGGTATCAGAATCCATATCACATATGCTGAAAAGGGATTCGAGGTTATAAAAATTTCTTACCAGGTTTTTGCCCCAGGTGCCGCATCCTATAACAGCTACTTTTACACTCACAGAATTATTCCCCGATGTTTTTATTGTAAGTATTCAAACTTTACATCTTATTTTAGAAAACACAAAAGCTCCCGTCAATTTTTCATGAGATACAGATTAAATCTTTCCTTCTGAATCAATTATCATTTTCCAAAATACCAGTTCTTTTTGCCTGTTGTATAGTCATATCATTGTTTTTGGTTAATTGACGACTCGAGTTAATTAGCCAAAACCGTCATTGCGAGGAGTGAAACGATACTTCGGCTTCGCTCAGCACAGGCTCCGCAATCCATAAGTAGGTAACAAAAAATTTTTACT